>JAZUAZ010000063.1:0-3824 GCA_045638245.1 Acutalibacteraceae bacterium
CTCGGCTCACTCAGAGAGAAATATCTCGGCTGGATTACTACAGAGGATGACTTCAAGGGTGACGAAAAGATGTCTGCCGATGAAATCTACTCAATGCTCACAGAAAGAGCTCACGCTCTTCATGAGGAAAGAGAAGAAAAGTATTCCGAAGAGGCTATGCGTGAAATCGAAAGAGCTATGCTCCTTCGTAACGTTGACCTCAAGTGGATGGATTATATCGACGCTATGGATGAGCTCAAGCGCAGTGTAGGCCTTTTGGCTTACGGTCAGAAGGATCCCGTTGTAGCATTCAGAGAGCTCAGCTACGATATGTTCGAAGAAATGACAACCTCCATCCGTGACGATACAGTCAAGGCAGTGCTTTCAGCTCACTTCAAGACCGACGAGGAAGTAAAGCGTGAGCAGGTTGCAAAGGTTACCTCCACAAGCGGCTCGGGCGACGGCAGTGAAAAGGGAAGAACAGTACGCAACGACAAGAGCAAAGTTGGCGTAAATGATCCCTGCCCCTGCGGAAGCGGCAAAAAGTATAAAAAGTGCTGCGGAAAGCCCGGTCAGCAGAGCTGATGTGAAATATAGCCTTGAGGCTATGCGAAATACGCCTTTCGGCGTGTGAAATACCCCTTCGGGATATGAAATGTTTGCTGACGCAAACGTGAATGTAAAATTAAAGCCATCGGAATACCGTAAAGGTTCCGATGGCTTTTGTATACAATAAATAAACAAATGGCAGAAGGAAGCGATATCCTCTGCCGTTTATCATTTATTTCACCTTATAGCAATAATCGGTGCCTGAAATACTGAAGAAAACCTCAATACTCTGTCCGCTTGTCTGTACCTCTTCGGGAACCTGAATAAGAAGGTGCATATACTCGTTTGTAAGCGGGTCAAAATCAACGTAGCTCGAAAGATCTGTTCTGTTATCCTCCTCACCAACTACGAAGCCGTCATACTTATAAGCACCCGCATAGGTAACGGTAGGGTCTGTTATATCGTCAACACTTATCGCACTTGCGGAAAGATTCTTATAGAAAACGCATACGTCAATATAAACCTTGCCGTCCTCACCCTCGTAATAACTGTAAGCTCCTTCAATAACGGGCGGTCTTACATCTCTCGTTATGTTGCAGGAGTCAACGTAAAATTCACATACACCGTTGACGGTAACAGTCTGCTTTTCCGCAACCTGCTTTGCCGATACTGTGGGAACGTCGGACTTTGGCGGTACATTGGCTGTATTGCCCGAGGACTGAGGCGGTGTTACGGATACCTGACCCGTAATGTTGTTTCTTACATCAAAGGTATATTTTCTACCCTCGTACTCTATCGTAAGCTCAACAGGCTTTCCGCTTGTCTGCACCTCTTCAGGCACGCTTGAAATAATATGCACATACTCATTTGAGAGAGGCGAAAGGTCCTTGTAGCCGCTCAGAGAGCCTCTGCTGTCATCCTCAGCAACCTCAAAAGTTGTGTATTCATAGGTGCTGTCGTAGAGCACCTCACATTCAAAAATATCATCGACACTTACTTGTTGGGTACCGAGGTTTTTGAAGCCGAGGCAAACGTCTATGTATACCTTTCCTTCCTCGCCCTTGTAATAGCTGTATGCACCTTCGGGCTTCGGAGGTCTTACATCTGTTGCAATCTGACAGAAGTCAACATAAAATTCCGCCTTGCCCGGCACGGCAACAAGACCGCCGACGGTAAGCTTTGTGTCAGCGAAACCGCCGACATCCGCTATACCTTCGTCATCATCCTTTTTATCTTTTCTTTTGCTGCTTTCCTCACCGCAGGCGGCAAAGGCAAAGAGCATTACTGCCGCAAGAATCGCAGCAAGCATTCTTTTTGTAATTTTCATTTCTTTTCTCACTTTCATATATTTGCATACACTTGGCGGGCAAAACTTGACCTCCACGCCCCACGTCCCCCGCGATTGCGTTGTAATAGCACCGAAGGTGCAAACCTTAAACTTGCCTCTCCTGAAAGGAGAGGTGGCGGATGTGTCAACATCCGTCGGAGAGGTTCTGCGAATTACGCATTGTCATCCGTTCTGCTCGTCAAGACTGAGATAGAATGCGGGTATAAACTCCGCAAGGAACATATCCGCTTCGGGAAGCTTCATTTCTCTTATTGACTTTTCCGTACTCTCAAGAGCCTTACCGAATTCGGTATTACCTGCCTTCTGCTCCTCTATACATTTAATAAGAGCGGAAAGCTTGTCTGCCGCCTTTACGATTTTCCAAAGCTCTTTATCCTCGTCTCTTTTAAAGAAAGCACTTTCATAGTACCCCCTCACATCCTCAGGAAGCATGGAAAGAAGCTTTTCACTCGCCATATCCTCAACGGCAAGGTAGGCTTTTTTCATTTCCTCACTGTGGTACTTGACAGGTGTTGGCATATCCCCCGTGATAATCTCAGGCATATCGTGATAAAGACCGAGAAAGGCAGCTCTTTCCGCATTGTAGCTTTTTCCGAGGCGTACATTTCCGAGCACACAAAGAGCGTGAGAGATAGCCGCAACATCATTACTGTGCTGACTGATATTTTCACCAAGGGTGTTTCTCATCAGCGCCCAGCGGTTGATATATTTCATTCTGCCATGCATGGCAAAGAAGTTGTAGCTCATAGTTTTTCTCCTGATTGTACAAGTAAGCGCTGTTGCATTAAGATGCAGAAGGCGCTTTCTTCGCCCCGAAGGTGTATGTCTATACTCCGAGCGGGCGAAAAACGGCTAAAAAACAAACATCATTAACACAACCTGAAAACTTGCAGACTTAAAATATTAAGCAGATATTTTAAGTATAGAAACCTTTAAAATACCTGCTATTGGATTTGTTTTTGGTCTGCGCTTAATGCGGCAGTGCTCTTAAAGAATATCGCCTTCCATACCGGGAACACATGATGCTGCGTTGCTTTCATCGGTATCAATGTGCATTGCGAGTGCATAAGAGGGGCTTACTCTTACGATAACATCACCGAAAATAAGTGATCTGCCGTCAGTTTCAACCTTAACGTTAACAATCTGCTTGTCAACAAGATTATACTTTTCTGCGTCTGCGGGAGTCATGTGGATATGTCTCTTTGCGATGATAACACCGTCCTTGAGCTCAACCTCACCCTTGGGACCTACAAGCTTACAGGGTCCGCTGCCTTCAAGGTCGCCGCTTTCACGGATGGGAGCCTTTACGCCGATTGAACGTGCATCGCCCGCTGAAAGCTCAACCTGAGTTTCAGGGCGTACGGGACCGAGAATAGATACGCCGGGGAATGAACCCTTGGGGCCGATAACCTGTACTCTTTCTTCACAAGCGTACTGACCGGGCTGAGAAAGGTCCTTTTTCTTTGTAAGCTCGTAGCCTTCACCGAAAAGAATATCAAGCACCCTTCTGCTTACGTGTACGTGTCTTGCTGATGTTTCAACTAAAACGGGTCTGTTCATTATATTTAACCTCCGTAGAAATAATTTACCCGGATATTTTACAACATTTTTAAATTAAATTCAACAGAGAAATTGAAAAAAACTGAAAATATGATAAAATAGAGGAGACCGGAGATTAGTAATCAGGAATCAGGAGATGAATATAAATGTCCGCACTTGAAAATATAAAAAAAGAATGTCTCAGCTGTGAGCGCTGTCCTTTGCGAAAAAATGCAACACAGGTGGTTTTCGGCACAGGAAACGAAAACGCCCGTATAATGCTTGTCGGCGAAGGACCCGGTGAGCAGGAGGATATTCAGGGCGAGCCCTTCGTGGGCAAAAGCGGTCAGCTTCTCGATAAATACCTTGAGCTCATCGGTCTTGACCGCAAGGAAAACGTATATATTGC
>JAZUAZ010000064.1:0-7751 GCA_045638245.1 Acutalibacteraceae bacterium
CAACAAAGTTCTTTGCGTCCTCTGTATCTATGAGGTATGTCTCAAAGTTTTCGGGGTCATTTTCGTCGAGCACAAATACTCTCGCACCGATTACTTCTTCGTTATAATAGGAAGCATAGCCTACACAGGGTGAATTGATAAACTTAACGCCTTCATGCTCAACCTCAAAGGTGTTGGTATGGTCGTGACCTGTAACGATAGCGAGCACGTCGCCTCTTTCCTTCACGGTTTCAAACTGACCCTCATTATAAAGAGGAGGACAGGGATGCTCTAAAAGCTGACCCTTTGCACCCTCAGGAAGAACGTAGTACTTCTTTTCTGCATCGTCTGTGGGCTGGTAGCTTATTGCACCCTCTGTACCCTCGTCAACCTCGACAAGAGCATCGTATATCTCGGGTACGATGATGTGCTGGAACATAAGTGAGGGTACCTTGCCGCCGTTTGCTTCCTCAAGAGCAATACTTGTCTCGGTATACCAATCAAGAGTTGCCTTGTTTACAGCAGCATAGCCTTCATCATCATTGAGATTTCTGTATGTACCTGAGTCTACAAGCCAGAGATTGAAGGCGGTACGGCTGCCGTCACTTGAAAGAATAGGAAGATTATAATTACCTACTCTTTCACCATCTGTAAAGCCTGTGCAGCCTACAAAGCAATCATACTCCTCATACATTGCCATCATATCCTGCTTTGTTGCCTGACCTTCATCGTCGTGATTACCGAAAACTACAGCAACCTTAATGCCGCGTTCCTCGAAAATGCTCATAAAATTATCAATGGCAGCTCTTGCCCCGAATCTGAAGCCTGAGCCGTAGCCTGCAATATTGTCGCCGCCGAGAACAATAAGATCGGGATTTGTCATTGAAAGTATGTTGTTGATGTACTTACGGGTTTTCTCCTTGAACATATAGGTGTCCTGAATATCGGTAAGATGAAGCACTGTGAACTTGCCGTCATCGCCGAACTGTAAAGCTGTTTCTTCCTCAATAGCAAAAGCAGACATGGAAAAACCTCCGACTGCAAGAATCATTGATAATACCAACGCAATTATTTTCTTCATAAAATTTTCTCCTTTACGTGAAAAAGACACAGTTCCCCGCAAAAAAGACAGGGAACTGCTTAATTTTAATTATTCGTCGTCTTCCTCTTCTTCGATTTCGAATTCAAGAACTGCGCCGCAGCAGGGGCACTCTGCTTCTGCATTATCGTCGATTTCGTCAAGACCGATGCAAACGGTTTCTTCACAAGCGGGGCATGTAACCTCGATGCAATCCTCATCGTCGCAGCAGCAGTCACAATCGTCGTCACAGCAGCAATCGTCTTCGTCGTCGAAGCACTCGTATACGAATTCTTCTACATCGCCAAGATCCTCATCGATTTCTTCGATGTAATCCTGAAGCTCTGCGATATCCTCGTCAACGCAGTCGAGCTCTTCTGCAATTTCGTCGAGAACGTCGATAATAGCGGCAAACATCTTGCCTTCCTTCTTATCGCTGTCAATGTCAAGACCTTCCATAAGGCCCTTTAAATATGCAACTTTTTCTGATACTGACATAGTCGTATCTCCTTTCTTAAAGTTAATTATTCACCCTTTGAACGGCCGAGATATTCGCCTGTTCTTGTGTCGATCTGAATGTATTCGCCCTCGTCAATGAAAAGGGGAACCTTAACTTCAGCGCCTGTTTCAAGAGTAGCGGGCTTTGTTGTGTTTGTTGCTGTGTTACCTGCAAAGCCGGGATCTGTCTTTGTAACCTGAAGGTCAACAAAGTTGGGAGGTTCAACACCGAAAACATTGCCCTTGTAGGAAAGAATCTTACAAGTCATATTTTCCTTAACAAACTTGAAGTTGTCTGAAAGCTCACTTTCATTGATGGGAACAAGCTCATAGGTTTCGGGATCCATAAAGTAGTAAAGACCGCCGTCACTGTATGAATATTCCATATCCTTTCTTTCAACGAAAGCTGTGGGGAATTTTTCGCTGGGGTTGAAGGTACGTTCAATAACTGAACCTGTGATTACATTTCTTACCTTTGCACGAACAAAGGCTGCACCCTTACCGGGCTTAACGTGCTGGAATTCAACGATCTGAAGAACGTTGCCGTCCATTTCAAATGTTACGCCATTTCTGAAATCGCCTGCTGATACCATTTTTATATTCCTCCGAATAAAAAGATTATTTTTACCACACCATTTTATACTAAAACTATATATTTTTCAAGTCTTTTTTTAAAATCCATTCTCTTTTAGGCAAGGTTTAAGACTATTTTCTGACAAATTTATTAAAATATGCCCCCGATGCTTCAGTTTTAACAAAAAGTATGCTATAATCATCATGCTAAAAACAAAGGATGTGTTAATATGAAAAAACTGTCAGCACTCGCTCTGGCTTTTGTTATGCTTTTCACTCTCGCCGCTTGCTCAGGTCGTACTCCGAACCCTGTAACCGACACAGATGCACCGGGCTTTAAAGCTCCTTCGGTCGGTTTTGTTGACGATATTACCGTACGTGTGACCTTCCCCGAAGGATTGACTCTCGTTGAGATAGCAGAAAAACTCGAGGAAAACGGTGTATGTGCCGCTTCCGATTTTATAGCTCTTACAACCGACCTTGAATATCTTTCCACTCTTGACTATAAAATTCTCGAAGGTATTGACACCGAAAATATCGCCTTTTACCTTGAAGGCTTTATTTTCCCCGACACCTATGATTTTTATTGTGGAGAAAGTGCAGAAAAGGCTCTTTCACGCTTTTTGAAAAATGCAGATACGAGAATCACCGACGAGCATATAAAAAGAGCTGATGAGCTTGGATACACTATGAGCGAAATTCTCGCCCTTGCCTCTATCATTCAGGAGGAAGCAAGTGACCCTAAGGAAATGCCCTTCGTTTCCTCCGTACTGCATAACCGCCTTAACAGTCCGTCTTACGGCAAGCTCCAGTGCGATGTTACTATCCATTATGTAAATGACCGGATAACCGATTCACCCTATCTTGAAGGAGACACCTCGGTTTTTGCAGAGCATTACAACACCTATAAATGCAGCGGTCTTCCCGCAGGCCCTATATGCAATCCGGGGCTTGCCGCCATTGAAGCCGCTCTTTATCCCGCAGATACAGACTACTATTTCTTCTTTACCGATGCAGACTGGAATTACTATTATAACAACGATTATTACACACATCAGAAAATGTATAACGAAATCGTAAAAAGCAAATAACAAGCAAGGGACTGTATTTGTATACAGTCCCTTGTTTATTTCAGCATAAGCTCAATTTCTTCGGCGGTTATTTCTCTGCACTCTCCCTCGGGAAGCTTCGGATCAAGACACAGTCCGCCCATTTTAACTCTGCGAAGCTCCAATACCTTATTGCCGATTGATGCAAACATCCTTTTCACCTGATGGTATTTGCCCTCGCAGATTTTTATTTCCGCTACCGTTGTTTCTCCGCTTTCGAGTACTCTTACGTGAGCCTCCATACATTCGGTACCATCACCGAGGGTAAGCCCCTCCTTGAAGCGGACAATATCGTCCTCTGTAAGCTCATCACGTAAGGTTGCGTGATAGGTTTTCATTATATGATTTTTAGGTGAGAGAATTCTATGGGCAAAGTCACCATCATCCGTTATGAGTACGAAGCCCGTAGTGTCACCGTCAAGTCTTCCTGCAGGGAAAAGTCCGTTGCGGTAAAGTTCCTTGGGTACGAGGTCAAGCACCGTTTTCTGTGTCCTGTCCTCCGTTGCACTGATTACACCCTGAGGCTTATTGAGCATAATATAGATATGCTTTCTGTAGTTGAGAGAAGCTCCGTCGATTGCGATTTCACTGCTTTCGTCAACCTTTATATCGGAGCTTTTCACAACAGTACCGTCAAGGGTAATTCTGCCGCTTTTTACAAGCTTTTTAACCTCACTTCTTGAGTACTTTCCCTGAGAAGCGATTATCTTATCAAGTCTTTCCATTATTTAATCCGTGTTATCTTATTTCCCTTTACCATAAATACTCTTTTGGCGTAGGGAAAAAGGAATTTGTCGTTCATTGAATCGGTGTAGAAATCTTCAATCTGTCCGTCGGGAAAAGCTTCAAGAAGAAAATCAATCTTCTTTTCTCTGAAGCAAGCTCTTATGAACTTGCCTGTCTTAAGGTCAAATTCGGTTGAAAGGCAGTGCTTTATTCCGAGACGTCTGCAGATTTCCTCCGCCATAAATGAAGGAGAAGCTGTGATAACAAGATCGTCCTCCTTCTGTATTTCTTTATAGAAGGGCTTTATGCGTTTTTCGTGCTTGTCCCAGAAATCTTTGACTACCTGTTCAAAATCAATGGTCGAATTGGTAAAATACTCCTCAAAAAGAGTGCCGAAGCGAGCGGTTATATCTCCGAACTGGATTTTCTCCTTGTGGTAATCCCTGAGTATTTTTATAACGGTAGGAAGATACCTTACAAGTCCCGGCTCCTTTCTCAGAAAGAATACAAAAAAGTGCAGAGAGGAATCTCCTCTGTATATGGTATCGTCAAAATCGTATGCGTTCATATTTTCTCTCCTTTATTCAGGTTTTTTAAGTCTGAGATAGTCATCCTTTACAAGTCCCATTTTCTTGAATGAAGCATGGAATAAAAGGCTGAGAAGTGCAGGTGCAACAAAGTGCATAACCGCAATAATTACTACTGTTTTAATACCGCCGAAGCTTTCGCTCATAGCAGTATATGCGCCGAACTGTCCCACAAGACCGCTTGTGCCCATTCCTGCACCTGCAGGGATGTTAGTCATTTTGAAAAGACAGGTTGATATAGGTCCGAGTACTGCACCGGCAAGGGTAGGAGCAAGAAGAATCTGAGGACGCTTCATAATGTTTCCGAACTGAAGCATACTCGTACCAAGACCCTGGGATATAAGACCGCCTACACCGTTGACCTTGTAAGAGGTTACTGCAAAGCCGACCATCTGTGCCGCACAGCCGACCGCAGCAGCACCCGCCGCAATACCGTCAAGGCCAAGCATAATACAGATTGCCGCTGAAGATATGGGAGCGGTAAGAGCAAGACCTACAAGGGTTGAAACAGCAACACCCATAGGCAAGGGATGAAGCTGGGTTGCTTCGTTTATTATATTGCCCAGACCTGTCATAAACTGCGAAAGATAAGGTCCGCAGAAGGAGCTCACAAATCCGCCGACGATTATTGTGACAAGCGGGGTTACGATTATATCTATCTTTGTTTTACCTGCAACGACAGACGCCACTTCATTTGCAATAAGAGCTGCAACATAAGCACCAACCGGACCGCCAAGACTGTAACCGTATGCACCTACTGCTATGCAGGAAAAGACAACGAGTGGCTTACTTTTAAGCCCGTAGGCTATCGCCGCACCGATCGCCGCACCTACTACAGGTGAGGATGCGGAAAGTACCGATGAGAAATCGGCAAGCATACCCAGGTGGGGAATTTTTGCAATCTGAGAGATAATAAGCCCGACAATCAGAGATGAAAAAAGTCCGAGAGCCATATAGCTCATCGCATCAACAAAATATCGCTTAAAAAGCTTTTTGATATACAACATTTTTCCCAGTCCTTTTTATAATATAATATAAAATTATACCTTAGAAGAAACAAAAAAGTCAACTGATTGACAGATTAAAATAATTTAATTATAATTTAAAGTAACATACTATCATTACATTGTAAAGAAAAGGAGTGATATTGTGATACGACGTTTTTTAAGAGACTTTATGCAAGGAAGATACGGTGTTGACAAGCTTAATATTTTTCTGATCTTTTCCGGCTTCATCATCAACGCTGTTCTCAATATTGCAAGACTCCCCTTTATAGGACTTATTCGGCACGAAATTCTGTTCTATATTATTTTCCGTATTCTCGGCTTTATAGCCTATATACCCTACGCCTTAGCTCTTTTCAGAACGCTCTCGCGCAATATAGCTAAAAGAAGAAGCGAAGAAGCAGCTTTTATGAAGGTTGCAGGAAAATGGATAAAGTACTTCTCGCAAAAAATAAGACAGGCAAAAGACAGAGAGCATCGTTATTTCAGCTGTCCTTGCTGTCACCGTACTCTCAGAGTACCAAGAAACAGAGGTAAAATAAAAATCGACTGCCCCCACTGCGGAAGGCAGTTCAAAAAAAGAACTTAAGGCGGTGAAGGTATGAAGCTTCTTGTAACAGGCGGTGCAGGCTTTATCGGTGTTAACTTTATCGACTATATGCTGAAGACTCATCCGGATTACACGGTAGTTTGCCTCGATCTTCTGACCTATGCTGCAAACACGAAGCGTATTCGTGAGCTTGAACAGAATACCCGTCTGCGATTTGTAAAGGGAGATATAAGGGACCGTAATGCAGTATATAATCTTTTCAAAGAGGAGAACTTTGATGCAGTAGTTAATTTCGCCGCAGAAAGTCACGTTGACCGCTCAATCGAAAATCCCGATGTGTTTATAAGCACAAATGTACTGGGTACGGGAGTTTTATTAGATGCCTGCTTAAAATACGGTAAAATCCGGTTTCATCAGATATCAACCGACGAGGTCTACGGAGATCTGCCCTTTGAAAGTACAAGTCAATTTACGGAAGAGGACAAACTTTCCCCATCTTCTCCTTATTCTGCAAGCAAGGCTTCAGCTGACCTTCTGGTTCTTTCATATGCCCGCACCTTTGGTCTGCCCGTAACAGTAAGCCGTTCAAGTAACAACTACGGCCCCTATCAGCATAGTGAAAAGCTTATCCCCACAGTAATAAGAAAAGCTGTTATCAATGAGAAAATACCTATATACGGTAACGGCAAAAATCTTCGTGACTGGATACACGTAAAAGACCATTGCAGAGCCGTTGACCTTATTCTTCACGAGGGTCATATCGGTGAAATTTACAACGTTGCAAGCGGAACAGAACTGAGTAACCTTGAAACCGTAAAGCTTCTGCTTTCGCTTCTCGGCAAGGATGAAGCTCTCATTTCCTATGTCGCCGATCGTCCCGGTCACGACCTCAGATACGCAGTAAACTGCAGTAAAATAAGAAAAGAGCTCGGTTGGAACACCCTGACCGATTTTAATGACGGGCTCAGGGAAACGGTTGAATTTTATAAAAGCGAATTCACGGAGGAATAAAATGAAAAACATCGTTCTTATCGGTATGCCCGGCACGGGAAAAAGTACCGTCGGCGTACTTCTTGCAAAGAGTCTTCTTATGGACTTTTGCGACACTGACCTTATTATTCAAAAAAAGTTTTCGTCACCTCTGTGTGACATCATTTCAGATATAGGTACCGAAGGATTTATCAGAGCTGAGGACGAAATTCTTGCCTCAATAGCCTTGGAAAACACTGTAATCGCTACAGGAGGAAGTGCAGTATACGGCGAAAAAGCTATGAAAAATCTTAAAGAAAACAGTATAACCGTATATCTTGATACGCCCCTGAGTGAACTTGAAAAGAGACTTCTCAATATACATACAAGAGGTGTTGCCATGAAGAAAGGTACTACACTCAAGGACCTTTTCAACGAAAGAGAGCCCCTTTACAAAAAATATGCCGATATCACCATTCGATGCGTCGGTCTTACACCTGAAGAGTGTGTTGAAAAAATAGTAAATTTACTTAAATAAAAATAAGGCTTAACTTTACTGATAGGTTAAGCCTTATTTCTTTATTCTTTTATAAACACCTTTACTATTTCGCCAACATACATTCTGTGGTAATCCTTATCCGGATAGCAGGTGCTGTCAATAGATTTGTCAATCAGACC
>JAZUAZ010000065.1:0-2727 GCA_045638245.1 Acutalibacteraceae bacterium
CTTATGAACCCTGAAAGCTGGTATAAGCTCCCCTGCCCCGTACTTTCAACAGAGGACCTTGACGGTGAATCCGGCCCCGGTCATAACAGCTTCGTTGTTGACGAAAAGGGAGATATCCTTCTCGTTTATCACGCAAGACCCGCCTCACACCTTGAGGGAAAATGCGGTACCTTTGAGAGCGACCCCCTTTATGACCCCTGCCGCCACGCAAGAATCCGCAATGTAAAATTCGACGAAAACGGTGTACCGCTTCTTAAATAAACAATGCGCGATTCGCAATGCACAATGCGCGATCGCGGGAAAAGCTCCTGCAAGAAATAAAGCTCTACCCGCCTAATTAAACTTATTATATTCCAATCAAAAAAACGACCCGGAATTTTACTTCCGAGTCGTTTATATTTTTTAAGCCAATCTCATTGAGCGGGAAACAGTTATCCTTTTTATCCCGAGCTGACGCGATGAGAATTGAGAATCGTGAATTGCGAATTGTTTAGAATATACCCTGTGACATCATTGCATCTGCAACCTTGATGAAGCCTGCAATATTTGCGCCTGCTACAAGGTTGTAACCGAAGCCGTATTCCTCTGCAGCCTTTGCTGAGTTGTCGTGGATGCTTATCATAATCTGACGAAGCTTTGCATCAACCTCTTCTGCTGTCCAGTTGTATCTCATTGAGTTCTGGCTCATTTCAAGAGCTGATGTAGCAACACCGCCTGCATTAACTGCCTTTGAGGGACCTACAGCCTTACAGCTGTTCATAAGAAGAGCAAGTGCCTCATTGGTTGTGGGCATATTTGCAACCTCGATATAGTAAGGAACCTTGTTAGCAATAAGCTGTTCTGCTTCCTTCATACCGATTTCATTCTGTGTTGCGCAAGGCATAGCAATATCAACCTTAACACCCCAGGGCTTTTCACCGGGATGGAATTCTGCACCGAACTTGTCTGCGTAGTCCTGAACCTTGTCACGGCCTGATGCACGCATTTCGAGCATATAGTTAATCTTTTCCTCTGTGCTTACGCCGTCCTTGTCGTAAACATAGCCGTCGGGACCTGAAATGGTAACAACCTTACCGCCAAGCTCAGTAATCTTCTTTACTGCACCCCATGCAACGTTACCGAAGCCTGAAATTGCAACTGTCTTACCCTTGATTTCTTCGCCGAAATGCTTGAGAACCTCAACAGTGTAGTAGGTTGCGCCGTAGCCTGTTGCCTCGGGTCTGATGAGTGAGCCGCCGTAGGAAAGACCCTTACCTGTAAGTACGCCGTTTTCGAAAGCGCCTCTGATACGTCTGTACTGACCGTAGAGATAGCCTACCTCTCTTGCGCCAACACCGATGTCACCTGCGGGCACGTCGATATCGGGACCGATGTGTCTGTAAAGCTCTGTCATAAATGCCTGACAGAAGCGGAGAATTTCTGCATCGCTCTTACCTCTGGGATCGAAGTCAGAGCCGCCCTTTGCACCGCCGATAGGAAGACCTGTAAGGCTGTTTTTGAAGGTCTGCTCGAAGCCGAGGAACTTCATAATACCGATGTATACTGAGGGATGGAAGCGAAGACCGCCCTTGAAGGGACAGATTGCTCCGTTGAACTGTACTCTGTAGCCTGTGTTTACGTGAACCTTGCCGTTATCGTCTGTCCATGTAACTCTGAACATAATTGTTCTTTCGGGCTCAACCATTCTTTCAAGAAGGGCTGCCTTTTCGTATTCGGGATGCTGTTCGATAACAGGAGTAAGTGAAAGAAGCACCTCTGTAACGGTCTGAACGAATTCAGGCTCGTTAGCGTACTTTTTGCTTACGCTGTCGATTACGTTCTGAACATAACTCATTACCAATAAAACTCCTTTGTAAGCTCATAAAATGAGCAAAATTATATAGATTGTATCAGCACTTTAATGTGATAGAGAATATTTTATTCCTATGAATAAAAAATTGCAAGAAAAATGCATTATTTTTTCAAATTTTGTAGGATATGGAAATAATTTTTAAGATTTTTAAAATCTTTTGGGGAAATTGCGAACAATATACAGAATGTCGCTTTGTGTCTTTTTACATATAGCTACATTATGTCAATAAAAGACTTCCTACCTTATATATATACAGTTAAACCGTCGGATAAATTACTCCGACGGCTTAACAGTGAGATGAATAACATAAAAAGCAATCGGGATACTAAATCCCGACTGCTTACTTACGACACTGCCTTATAAAGGGTCAGCTTGATTTTATACGATTATCTGAGCGTTACAGCTCCCAGGGCGGCTTTGAATCAGAATCCACCTTTCCGTCACAGCCCTCTTCACCGCACTTTTCGTCCTGCTTCTTAGCAGGCTTTTTCTTCATACCCTTAAGCATCACAACAAGTATCGCAATACCGATAATAACCATAAGACCGGGTACCGCAATTCCCATAAGGCTTCCGGTCTTTTGTACTGCCGAGGTCACCTCAGTATATTCATCGCTTACCTGCTCATACTCCGCACCGAAAATAGCATCAATGCTTTCTATAAGGAGCACGCAGGGTATACCAGTTTTTTCGGTGAAGCTCTCAAGAGCCTCGTTGACAATAATCTCATTTAAACCGAGCAGGCTTCTGTTTACAACCGTTGAAGGCGTAAGCTCTGTTTTGTCCGACTCACTGACGAAGCTTGATTCATATCCGAGAGCTTCTATTTCATCCGCCATATAGCCTATTATCTGTACGAAATCTGTATCGAGGGAG
>JAZUAZ010000066.1:0-18831 GCA_045638245.1 Acutalibacteraceae bacterium
CCGTCAATTATATTACTTAACTTAATAACATCATATTTCCCTTCAACTATTACGGGTCTGTCAATTTTTATCATACCTTCTCTCCGTTCGCAATAAGAAACAGTTTTATCATAAGCTGCTCAAGGATTATCGAGGCATTATCACGTGAAAATTTAATTTTTTTATCTGCTACCGATAGTTCCTCGAGACACTTTCTTATTGATTCTATGCTCATCCCTCTGGCATCTCTGGCGGCATTGGAAAGACGGAATGCATTGTTTTTGTAGCCAAAATCACCTGCAAGCGCCTCTGCACTTTGTGAACAAGATACAGATATTCTTGCTCTGTAAATGTCAACATAGGTACTGATTATTGTGCCGAGAATATATTCAGGCTCAGTTTTTTGCCTGAGAAGTGAAGCAAGAGTATCATAGGCCTTATTAAAATCTTTACTTAGCAAAGCCTTGGTGAGATAATAAACCTTAGCATCATCAGTTTTGACCGCGACCTCATCAACCTGCTTTCTGCTTATTTCACCTTCACCCGCAAAATGACAAAGCTTACTGACTTCATTAAGCAGTGTATTGTAATCGTCTCCGCAAACAGAAACTATATAATTAGCAACAGCCTCGCTGAGAATGCATTTCTGTTTTGCCGCAGAAGATATAAGAGATTTCGTCAAATCCTTGCCCTTGCGTTTATTTATAGTACATACTGCCCCAATCTTTTTAAAAAGGTCAATTATCTTCTTAGATTTAGCCGTCTGCGGATCGCCGTTATGATAAAAAATAAGTACAGTAAACTCGGACGGATTGAGAAAATACCCGTTAAGAAGCTCAAAAGCACTGTCACTTATACTCTCAAGCTTTAAATTCTCAACAAGAACACACCTTTTTTCGCTCATCATGGGCATAAGCTCACAGGCATCAAGAATTTTTACAATATCCGCATTCTTACCATCGAATTTGTCAAGATTGAATCCTGACAAATCATCACAGACAAGTGCTGAAATCAGCTTGTCACAATAAAGCTTTTTAAGATAATCCTCATCACCTGTTATAAAATAGGCAGGAAGAAATTCCCCTTTTTTTATGTGTGCATTCAACTCTTTTTCATTAAATTCGGCCACATTTCTTCCCTCCAGACCTGCATATTTTTTTCATCAATATAAACAGTAAAAGAATGTCCCTGCTTATCAGAAGATACAACAGAACCATCTTCAAACGTTATGACACCGTCATTTCGAATTATTATATCATAATGTTTATCAACTTGCAAACAACTCGAAGAAAAAACAGCAACACTTTTACCTTTCACGCTAATTTCTATACCGTTTTCCTTAGCAAATATTTCAGCATCTCCGAAAAGTTTTATGCTTTCCCCTGATGAAATCAAATTTTCAATTTTAAAATCATTGCAAATATATTCAAGCTCTTCTGAATCCCTTTTGTTTACAGGTATCGCACCGACAATATCAAGATCCTCAGCCTCAACAACGCTTTCAAGCGTATCTGAAAAGTAGTAGTCGTCGGATACACCTAAAAGTACGCCCTTTCCGTTATATATAAATACAGTTGCACTGCCCGATTCAGTGTTTATAACTTTAAGCTTACATTCATTTGTTCTGTTTTCCACAATAGACAGAACAGAAAACATAGTAAGAATTATCATCAATACAGATGCTGTATTTAGCATACTCTTCCTATTTATCCGCTTAAGAAAAAATAACACACCAAAAGCAAATATACCCGATAACCACAACAAAACTTCTCTGGCGTCAGTAGGTACGCTTGAAAACGACAAGGAAGAAAAATCCTCAGTCACAAAAATCATATACTTACATAGAACATCCGTAATTAAACGAAAAAAATCAGAAACAACCGGTACTCCACTGAAAACAAGGAACAGTACCGAGTTTATAAGAACAGGTGCACATACAGGTATAACAAACAAATTTGCAATCGGTGAAACAAGTGAAACATATCCAAAATGAAAACTGCTTATCGGAAATGTCGCTACACTTATCGATGTGCTTATTATTACAGAGCTCAAAACATAAAGAGTACTTTTGTACATCTTCTTGATTTTGATTGCTTTCCTGAGTTCCTTTTCAAAGTGGTTGCATAAAGGTACGCCAACTACAGCTATCGCAATCACGCACGAGAAAGAAAGCTGAAAACTTATTGAAAATACCGCAAAAGGATTCGAAATCAGAATACAAATCAAAGCGAATCCTATTGTATTCAGTGCATCAGCATCTTTTCTCAGGTGTGAGCCTACAAGATACAATAGCGACATAAGTGCCGCCCTGCACACCGAGGGACTGAAATCTGCAAGCAAAACAAAAAATATAATAAACGGAAGTCCGATAAAGAGCCTGACCCTTCTCATCCTTTCATTATTTCTGAACAATAAAAATAATAATGAAATCCAGACAGAAAGGTGAAGACCTGATACAGCCATAATATGAGATGTGCCTGACCTTTTGAAGCTCATATAAACTCCACCGGGACAATCAGATTTATCACCTGTAAGCATCGCATTGATAAGACCGGAAACCTCGTCGGAATAGCTTTTGTTGAGAATATCGTTTATTTTATTTCTGAGTAAATCAACATAGTAAGTCAAAGGTCTTGCAATCGGCTTCTTCACATCAAAAAGCTTTATTGAGTAGGCTCCAAAATATATTTTTTCAGCCAAAAAGCTATTGTGCACATCATGAGAATCTGAACCGATTTTATAAACATTCCCGACAAATTTAATTTTATCCCCGATTTTTAATTCATTGGATTTATCATCAGCTGCAGTCGGAAATGATAAACGGATTTTACAAGATACTTTTTTCGAATCAATGGTTTTTAATGTTGCAACAACATAATTTCTGTTTCTTTCAGCAGAGTATTCAGCATCGCTGCTTACGACTGCCTCGACATATCTGTGTTCTCCGATCAGCAACATTGTTTTATCGTGATTATACCTTGCAGAAAGAAGCAACAAAGCTGCAAATATTATGCCCACTCCTAATGCAAAAATGGTATCTGCAGCTTTGAATCTAAATGCAACTGCAACAATCAGGCAAACACAGGCAAACACTGTCGCACAAACAGCAAGTGCCGTGCAATCTGTCAGGATAATACACAGCACTGTAAGTAACATCGAGAAACCGATAACCGCTAAAGGTCTTTTAAGGCTTCCCATATTTAATCGTGGAAAAACAGAGGTAACTTCTCGAGGAAGATTATATCATCACGGTCAGCGGCATCACCTTCTGCGAGAATAGCTGCCTTTGCAACTACATTTGCATCAAACTGCTCAACAAGCTTCATTACCGCATTCAGAGATTCACCGGTACTGATAACGTCATCAAGAACAATTACACGCTTGTTTCTGAGTTGCTCACCTTCGAGTCCGTCAAGATAAAGAGTCTGAACCTTGTCAGTTGTAATAGAACGAACATCAACATGGACAGGCTTCTGCATATAAAGCTTGGGACCCTTACGGCATACAAAATACGGTTTCCCGCTCTGCCTTGACATTTCATAAGCAAGAGGAATTGACTTTGCCTCAGGTGTTACTATGTAATCAAAATCAGGACATTTTTTAATAAGCTCAGCTGCTGAAGCTACAGTCACTTCAACATCACCGAAAATTATAAATCCTGCAATATCAAGATTGTCGTTTACTTTACAGATAGGCAGTTCTCTTTCAAGACCTGCAATTGTCATTTTATAAGTTGCCATTATATTTTCTCTCCTTATATACTCTTAGCCCGCAGGCCATCCGAACTGTCTTCCGCCCATAAAGTGAAAATGCAGATGATGCACTGTTTGTCCGCCGTCAGCTCCGCAGTTATTTACAATACGGTATCCGTTTTCAAGGCCAAGGTCTTTGCCGAGCTTTGACGCCACCTCAAAAATATGAGCAACAACAGCACTATTACTTTCGTTTATTTCAGCGCACGAAGAAATATGCTCCTTAGGAATTATGAGAATATGAACCGGAGCCTGCGGCTCAAGGTCATAAAAAGCAAGAACCTTATCATCCTCATAAACCTTTTTAGAAGGAATTTCGCCGTTTGCTATCCTGCAGAAAATACAATCCATTATAAATCCTCCTCATCATGAGTAAATTTTTTATCCATATTCAGTGTTGCCATACGATACTCGGTTTTACTGAAATCATCGGTACTGTTCAAAGTTATATCCAACTTGTTTGAATAATCATAATCAGGTGCATAACCTGTATTTTCAACGTAGCCGCTTCCACCCTGATAACTATCCTGTGTCTGTTGATTATTGTAATTACCGTGTATATACCGAGTACCCTGTTGACCGGCATTATTGTTAAAGTATACAGGCTGTACGGCACTGTTTATCGGCTGTGTGTTTTCATTCCTGGATTTTTTTCTTTTAAAAAACATAATTACTCCTGCAATAACGGCACACCCAAGACAAACTGTAACAATAATCATCGGATTACGCTTATCGCTTAAGATGTCACCGTCAATTTTATCTGATTTATTTGTTTGCTCTGAATTTTCACTGCATAATGTTTCTTTTGTAACATTGTTCAAGCTGTCATGTGTATCAGAATAATCACCATCAGTTGTTTCTTCGTCACTATCAGAAGGTGTATGAGCTTCATTGAAAATATCCGCCGGCACAATGACTACTGAATTCATAATTTCAGTAACAAATCTGATGCAATCATCGTCTTCATAATAAAAATCAAGCTGATAACACTTATCTTCGGTTGCAAACCAAAAGAACTGATTTCTTTCACCGTTCAAAAGAATAATATCAAAGTATACACCATCTATAACATCCGAAATCACATATGGCGCAACGCTTATCCTTTCAACCGAGTACCCTTCTAAAGCAAGCGAATCCTCAAAATCCGAAGCATAGGAAGCGAGCGTCTCTTCATCCATACCGGCATAGGTAAATCCTTCATTGTCTGAAACGACAACATTGAATTCAATCTTGTCGTCGTTGTCACAGAAGGCATATACATAACCCTGCTGCTCTGCCCACAATTCATCATTCTGAAATGAATCAGGAACAGAAAAGCTGAGACCCTCATAGCTGAAATTCTGAACGGCACCTACATAAAATGTACTGCAGAAAAAAATCGAAACAATCAAGATTATAAAAGTTAAACTTCTTTTCACTTTTATTCACCTTTCGGTTACGCTGTTAAAAATTATTATTCTGATTGAATCCATCGTTGTTATTATAATTATTCATCGGCGGATTCTGAGTGAAGTTATTCTGATACTGCTGAGGATTAAAATTCTGTGTAAACTGTGGAACGTTATTCAGAATAGCCTTTTTCCTGTTGTTGCTTACAATAACTACTGCAATAATCGCAACTATTGCAATGACAAGCACAGCACCGATTATAATATAGAGAATAGTGTTGTCCTTCTTCTCTTCATTATCCTTATTATCATCCTCTTCAGAATTCTTTGATGAAGGTTCTGTGACTTCTTCATATTCAATGGGACCAGTAACTGAGTTATCCTCGTAAGGCACTGTCGGCTGAGTGGAAGGCTGAGTTAAAGGCTGAGTTAAAGGCTGAGTTAAAGGTTCGGTAGAGGGCTGAACCGGATCATTTGCGCCTAAAATTTCACCATTTATACTAAGAGTGTTAAGAACTGCTGTTCTGTAAATTTCAGCATCATCGTCACCGAAGTCATAGAAATATACAGCGTAAAGCTTGTCATATGTCGAGAACATATATATGTCCATTTTGGCAGAACCGGAACCTGAATTATAATCACCGCAAATATGTAATCCGTCTTTACCGCCGACTGTTATCTGCTCTGCTACAGTATTAGTAAAATTATTACCTGTACCGACAACTATATCAGTTTTAACCTTTTCAACGCCTGCGGCATCAAGATTAGCAAGTTTCTCATGTTGAGTGTTATCAGTAACAAGTGTAGATATTGCATATGCTCCGCCGTCCACAGGCATCCACATACCGTCAATAGACTCAGGAGTATCCGTCGCTGCAAAACCTCCCGGAATCACCAGGCTGAATACACCGTCATCACTTACATAGTATATGCTTTGAGCATTATTGTTTTCCGAAGGTAGACCGGATCCATCGGGAAGAAACTCAAAGGAATCCGAGAATGACTTAACTGCATTTATATCTACATCCTCAGTATAAAGAAACATTATATGATACAGTACTCCTGCTTCAGAATATGCAACGCCCTCAACATAATAGTATTCCGAAGAATCATCAGGATTGGAGATTTCAAAGGTATAATACATTCTGCTCTTCGATACACCATCACCATCAAACGTACATTCAAAATTACTGATTGTGCCAACAGAACTATACTCTTCCTGAACCATTTTCTTCATTTCATCTCGTTCAGCTTCAGACATATTGTAGAAATCGGTATAATCGTTCTCGTAAATATTAACCGAGATTTTAATTTCATCCTCCTTCTCGAATTCAACCTGAGTGTCGCCAAACTCACTAACAGTATATTCCGACGGTACTTCAACACGGAAATACTTATGCTCATAAGCTGATGCGCTCAGAGTAAAAACGCAGACAAGAGTCAACACCGTTAAAACTGCCAATAATATTTTTTTCACGCCTATTTCCTCCTTTTCTTGCAAAACATTTCAATATTATAATCAGTTGTATTTTACACCAGCTGAAAAGAAAAATCAATATCATCACAAAAATAAAATATATGGTACACAATAATATATAAAAATATCTGCCGGAAGCGATTTCCGACAGATATTAATTTTTATAAGTATCAAAGCATCGCTGAAAGGATTTCCTTTGCAGACTCTACCGCCGAGGGAAGAGCCGTAATATCCTTGGCACCTGCCATTGCACTGTCAGGCTTACCGCCGCCGTTACCGCCTGCCATCTTTGCAATTTCTCTTGCAAGATTGCCTGCGTGGGCACCGAGGGCAACTGCAGCCTTACCGCAACAGGTACAGATATTACCTGTGCCCTTTGCCTTCTGTACACCTGCGATTACACCGACATAATTGTCACCCTTGCTCTTGACAAGGTCACACATATTACGAAGCTCATCGGGAGTTGTATCTTCAAGGAAAGCAGTCACAAGCATTACTCCGCCAATTTCTGTTGCATTTGAAAGCATTGATTCGGTCTTGATATTTGCAAGGATACCTGAAAGCTTCTCGATTTCCTTTTCCTTGTTCTTCATATCAGCCATAACGGACTGAGCTTTTACTGCAAGGTCGTTTGCATTTGCCACCTTGAGAGCAGCTGCAGTATCATTGATAAGCTCAAGCTTTGAATCGATGTACTTCATTACATTTGTGCCTGTAACGCCTGAAATTCTTCTTACACCGGCAGCAACCGAAGTTTCCGAAACAATTCTGAAAAGTCCGATGTTACCTGTATTTTCAACGTGAGTACCGCCGCAAAGCTCTGTTGAGAAGTCCCCCGCCTTTACAACGCGTACAACATCACCGTATTTTTCTCCGAAGAGAGCCATAGCACCCATAGCCTTAGCTTCATCGATAGGCATTTCCTTTGAAAGAACGGGTATAGCACTGAGAATAACACTATTTACAAGAGCTTCAACCTTCTTGAGTTCATCAGCAGTAAGTGAAGTGAAATGTGTAAAGTCAAAGCGTACTTCATTTTCATCAACAAGCTGACCTGCCTGCTCAACGTGTGTACCTAAAACCTCTCTGAGAGCCGCCTGGAGAAGATGAGCCGCTGTGTGGTTTCTCTTTGTTGCAGTTCTCTTGCATTCATCATATACGGTAACCGCTTTGTCGCCGACCTTAACGACATCGCCTGAAAGAATACCTCTGTGAAGAACAACGCCGTCAGCATCCTTGGTTGTGCCTGTTACCTCAAAAGTGCTTTCGCCGATTGTGATAACACCTGTGTCACCAACCTGTCCGCCGCTTTCAGCATAGAATGAGGTTTTGTCAAGAACAAGTACCGCATCACCAGCTTCAACAAAATCCTTTCTCTCACCGTCAGATACAAGAGCAACAACTGTTGCCTCTGTTCCGTTTTCACAGTAACCGGTAAACTCTGTCTTTGCAATATCCTTGAATGAAACACCGGAATTTCTCCAGTCTGTATCTGCACCGTCGCGCTTAACACTCTTTGCAAGCTGTCGTGCTTCTTCAACAAGCTCTCTGAAGCGAGCTTCATCAACGGTCATGTTCTTTTCTGCAGCGATTTCCTTTGTAAGATCAATCGGGAAACCATAGGTATCCTGAAGCTTGAAGGCATCTTCACCTGAAAGCACGCCGCCCTCACTCTTAGTCATCATTTCATTAAGAAGTCCGAGGCCGGAGTCTATGGTCTTGTAGAAGCTGTCCTCTTCCATTGAGATAACCTTCTTGATATAGTCCTGCTTTTCAACAAGGTTGGGATATGCATTTGCATTTTCCTTGATTACAGTTTCACATACTTCAGCAAGGAAGGGTCTGTCAATACCGATAAGTCTTCCGTGTCTTGCTGCACGGCGGAGAAGTCTTCTTAAAACGTATCCTCTGCCACTGTTTGAGGGAAGTACTCCGTCACCTACCATAAAGGTTGTACTTCTGATGTGGTCCGTAATAACGCGAAGAGAAATATCCTTCTGAGCATCGTCGTGATAGTTGATGCCTGCAATTGAAATAATATGCTTCATAATATTCTGAACGGTGTCAACCTCAAAAAGATTGTCAACATCCTGCATTACGCAAGCAAGTCTCTCAAGTCCCATACCGGTGTCAATATTAGGATGAGCAAGACGTGTGTAGTTGTTGTTACCGTCATTTTCGAACTGTGTGAAAACAAGATTCCATACTTCGATAAAGCGGTCACAGTCGCAGCCTACCTTACAATCGGGACTGCCGCATCCCTTTGAGGGACCTCTATCAAAATAAATTTCAGAACAGGGGCCGCAAGGACCAGCACCGTGTTCCCAGAAGTTATCAGCTTTTCCAAAGCGTACCATGTGAGAAGGATCAATTCCAACTTCCTTTGTCCAGATGTCGTAGGCTTCATCGTCTTCAAGATATACACTGACATAAAGAAGCTCTTCGGGAATTTCCATTACCTTTGTGAAGAATTCCCAAGCCCATGCTGTTGCTTCTCTCTTGAAATAGTCACCAAATGAGAAGTTACCGAGCATTTCAAAATAAGTACCGTGTCTTGCAGTTTTTCCTACATTTTCAATATCAGGAGTACGGATACATTTCTGGCAGGTTGTTACTCTCTTGCTGGGAGGTGTAACCTCACCTGTGAAATACTTCTTCATCGGTGTCATACCCGCATTGATAAGAAGTATGCTCTTGTCCCCCTGAGGTACAAGCGAAAAGCTGGGAAGTCTGAGGTGTTCCTTTGACTCAAAAAAAGCAAGATACTTTTCTCTGATTTCGTTAAGGCCCATCCATTTCATAAAATTATCATCCTTTCAGTATGATTTTTTGTAATTTAAATAAAAAATCCCCGTCCTGATTTTTCAGGACGAGGCAATGCTCGCGGTACCACCCGAATTGTGTATGAAAACACCACTCTTGACCTTTAACGCAGGCTTACGGTATCCCTTTCGGGTACAGCTCAGAGGGCAGCAATCTGTTTTATTCTTTCGGGCGACTTTCAGCCACGATACACCCTCTCTGCAGAAAGAAATTGGGACAGAATTCCCTCGTCAAAGCTTTTTCCATATATAACAGAAGTATTCTACTATATTGATATTGAATTGTCAATAAATATTAAAGATTTTCTTATTTTAAACGCAAAAACTATTGACTTTATCGCGTTAAAGTGTTATCATACTAAAATATTATCGTTGTAATATTGTTTTTTTATGGTAGCCAATGTTTCAGAGCTGCCATTGAAAATCCGGCATCAAGGAGGATTGAACGATGAACATTAACGAATCATCTTTAAACTTTAACGAAAAGGTCATTTTTGCTCTTCGCTCACTTTACAGAGAAAGAGGCTACAGTCAGTACAAAATGAGCAAATTCGAGGAATATGACCTCTATGCCCGTAACAAGGACTTTCTTATTTCAGACAGTGTAATCACATTTACAGATACCAACGGAAAGCTCATGGCTCTCAAGCCGGACGTTACACTTTCTATCATCAAAAATCTTAAGGACCTTCCCGACTGCGTGCAGAAGGTTTACTATAATGAAAACGTTTACAGAATATCAAAGGGCAGTCACGCCTTCAAGGAAATTGTGCAGGCAGGTCTTGAATGCTTCGGTGATATTGATAACTATAACATCTGTGAGGTAGTCTCCCTTGCGGCAAAAAGTCTTAAAACTATTTCGGAGAACGCTTTGCTCGATATTTCCCACCTTAAGCTTGTTGGGGATATTACAGAAAGCTTCGGTGTTGACGAATATGCAAGAAAAGAAATAATAAAGTGCATAAGTGAAAAGAATGTTCACGAACTCAGACGCGTGTGCTCCTCTCACGGCGTACCCGAAGACGGAGCAGAAATCATCAGACTTCTTATCACTACCTCAGGTAAACCTGATGAGGTTCTCCCCCGTCTTGAGGCTGCTCTCGAAGGCAAAGCAGATATAACTCCTATAAATCAGCTCAAAGAAATCATCAAAGGTGTCGATGAAGATGTGAAAGATATGCTCCGCATCGATTTTTCAGTTGTTGACGATATGAAATATTATAACGGTATCGTATTCAAGGGGTATGTCGAGGGAATACCTTCAAGCGTTGTTTCAGGCGGTCAGTACGACAGACTTATGAAGAGAATGAAGCGTAAATCAGGAGCCATAGGCTTTGCTGTTTATCTTGATACTATTGAAAGGCTCGGCACATCCGCAAAGGAATATGACGTTGATACTCTTCTCATTTACAGTGAAAAAGACAGTCCTTTAACCGTAAGTGAAACTGTTAAGGCTTTATCCGTAAACGGAAGCTCGGTGCTTGCCTGCAAAAAAATTCCGGAAGATATAAAGTACAGAGCTGCTGTAAGGCTCAGTAACTGCGAGGTGAACTCAGATGAAAAAAATGCTTAACGTAGCTCTCCCCAAGGGACGTCTGGGAGAAAAGGTATATGCCATGTTTGAAAAAGCAGGCTTTGAGTGTCCCTCTATAAAAGAAAATAACCGTAAGCTCATTTTTGAAAACGATGAGGTCGGTGTACGATATTTCTGGGTCAAGCCCTCCGACGTTGCAATTTACGTTGAAAGAGGCGCCGCTGATGTAGGTGTTGCCGGCAAGGATATTCTTCTCGAATACGAGCCTGACGTTTATGAGCTCCTCGATCTTGATATCGGTAAGTGCCGTATGGCAGTTGCGGCAAAAAAAGACTTCCGTGACGACAACTCACGAACCCTGCGTGTAGCTACAAAGTTTACCAACATCGCAAGTCAGTACTACCGCTCAATGGGCAGGGATATTGACATAATACACCTTAACGGCTCAATTGAAATTGCACCTATCCTCGATCTTTCCGACGTTATTGTGGATATCGTGGAAACAGGTACAACCCTTAAAGAAAACAATCTTGAGGTTTTTGAGACAATCGTACCTATCAGTGCGAGATTCATAGCAAACAAGACAAGCTTCAGATTCAAATCTGAAATTATTGAAAAGATTGTGAGCGAAATTGCCGCTCAGACGGAGGCGAAAAATGATTAAGATTCTGAAATTTTCCGAGGTTTCTCCCGAGGATGTTTTTGGTAGAGCCGAGGCAACTGTCAATGTGGAGGATATAGTAACCGATATTATTTACAACGTAAGAAAAAGAGGCGATGAGGCTCTTTATGAATACTGTGAGAAATTTGACAAAGCAAAGCTCAGCTCTCTTCTCGTAAGTGAAGAGGAAATCGAAGAAGCCTTCGCAAGTGTAGAGCCACGCTTCATTGAAATTCTCACAAAGGCGGCGGCAAACATCCGCAAATTTCACGAAAAGCAGGTGCGTAACAGCTTTATTATAAACGATGAGGACGGTATAGTAATCGGTCAGAAGATTATCCCCGTGGACAGAGCAGGACTTTACGTACCAGGCGGAACTGCCGCTTACCCCTCAACAGTGCTCATGGATTCAATCCCCGCAAAAATTGCAGGTTGCCGTGAGGTTGTTATGGTAACTCCTCCGGGAAAAGACGGTAAGGTTAATCCGGTCATTCTTGCTGCCGCAAAAATTGCATGTATCGACAAGATTTTCAAAGTTGGAGGAGCTCAGGCTGTTGCAGCTCTCGCTTACGGCACTGAAAGTATTCCCAAGGTTGACAAAATTGTCGGCCCCGGTAATGCATTCGTTGCCGAGGCAAAAAAGCAGGTTTTCGGTCAGGTTTCAATCGATATGATTGCCGGTCCCAGCGAAATTCTTATTGTTGCAGACGGTAAATCAAACGCCGCACACCTCGCCGCTGATCTTCTTTCTCAGGCAGAGCACGATAAAATGGCAAGTGCTGTTCTTGTTACAGATTGTCCCATTCTTGCTGAAAAAGTAAGTGCTGAGCTTGAGAAGCAGATTCCTCAGCTTCTTCGAGCAGAGATTGCAAGGACATCAATAGACAATAACGGTAAAATCATAGTTGCAGATGACCTTCGTCAAGCTATCGAAATAGCAAACGAAATTGCCCCCGAGCATCTTGAGCTTTGCGTGGATAATCCCTTTGACTATCTCGACAGCATCCGTCATGCGGGCTCGATCTTTATGGGAAGAAACTGTCCCGAGGCCCTCGGAGACTACTTTGCAGGCCCTAACCACACCCTCCCCACGAGTGGTACGGCAAAATTCTCAAGTCCCCTTTCGGTTGACGATTTCATAAAGAAAACACAGTATACATATTACACAAGAGAAGCACTTGCAAAGGTAGCTAAGGATGTTGCCTTCTTTGCAGAAAAGGAAGGTCTTACCGCCCATGCAAAGAGTGCGGTAATCCGTACGGAGGAAAATTAAGTGAGTCGTTTTTTCAGTTCTAAATATAAAAATCTTATCCCTTATACCCCGGGCGAACAGCCCAAGGATACACAATATGTAAAGCTTAACACCAATGAGTCGCCTTTTCCGCCTTCAGAAAAGGCGGTTAAGTATGCTTCCGAAGCCGCAAAAAAGCTTCAGCTTTACTCAGACCCCGAGTGCCGTGAGCTTGTTAAAGCTGCCACCGATTATTTTGGTGTCGAAAAGGACGAAATCCTTTTCACAAACGGCTCCGATGAAATTCTCAATTTCGCCTTTATGGCATTCTGTGACAGTGAACATCCCGCGGTTTTCCCTGACATAACATACGGATTTTATTCCGTATTTGCTGACCTTAACGGCGTTCCCTATGAGAAAATACCTCTTAACAATGATTTCACTGTTAATGTAGATGATTACATCGGTATAAACAAGACAATTTTTCTTGCTAATCCCAACGCACCGACGGGTATAGCTCTGAACGTTTCGGATATCGAAAGGATTGTTGCTTCAAACCCCGATAATGTCGTACTTGTCGATGAAGCTTACGTTGACTTCGGTGCTGAAAGTGTTGTGCCACTTATACATAAGTACAAAAATCTTATTGTTACTCAGACGTTTTCAAAGTCTCGTTCACTTGCAGGCGGAAGGCTCGGCTTCGGCATCGCATGCAAGGAGCTTATTGCCGATATGAATACAGTCAAGTATTCTACTAACCCCTACAACGTCAACAGTATGACAATGGCGGCAGGCGTCGGTACACTTCTTGATGATGAGTATATGAAGGGTAACTGCCTGAAAATTCAGGAAAACAGACAGTGGACAAACGGGAAACTTGCTGAAATGGGCTTTACTTTTACCGAATCAAAGGCTAATTTCATTTTTGCCAAGCACGAAAGAGCTGACGGTAAGGAAATATATCTCAAGCTCAAGGAAAAGGGTGTTCTTGTACGTCATTTTGACAGTGCAAGGCTCTGCGACTACAACCGTATAACCGTAGGCAGCAAGGAGCAGATGAAGATTTTCATTGACACCTTAAAGGAAGTTCTGGAGGAAATATTATGAGAACATCTACAATTAACAGAAAAACGGGAGAAACTGACATCTCCCTCTCTCTCAATATAGACGGAAGCGGTAAAAGCAGTATTGATTCAGGTTGCGGCTTCCTCGACCATATGCTTACACTCTTTGCAAAGCACGGAAGATTCGACCTTACCGTAAAATGCATTGGTGATACTCACGTTGACGACCACCACACCGTTGAGGATATAGGTATTTCTCTCGGTATGGCATTTAAAGAAGCCCTAGGAGATAAAAAAGGTATTGTTCGCTACGGTAGTATGATTCTCCCTATGGACGAATCTCTCATACTGTCAGCAGTTGATTTTTCGGGCAGAGGGTATCTCGGCTACAGTATGAATATCCCCACTGAAAAAGTCGGCACCTTTGATACAGAGCTCGTTGAGGAATTCTGGCTCGGCTTTATCAGAAATGCAGAGTGCACTCTTCACATAAGACAGCTTGCCGGTACAAACTCACATCATATTATTGAAGGTGCTTTCAAGTCCGTCGGACACAGTTTCAGAAAGGCATGTAAAATAGACAGTGAATTTTCACAGGATGTTTTATCTACGAAGGGTGTTTTATAATGGTTGCCATAGTTGATTACGGAGTGGGTAATCTTTTCTCGCTCAAAAGCTCATTTGCCGCCATCGGAGCTGAAGTAACGGTTACCGACGACAGTGAAGTATTAAAAAAAGCAGATAAAATTATCCTCCCGGGTGTAGGTGCCTTTGAGGATGCAGCAAAAAAGTTACGCGACTCGGGTCTTGCTGTTGTTATCAAGAAGCTTGCCGCTGAAGGTAAGCCTCTTATGGGTATTTGCCTTGGTATGCAGCTTCTTTTTGATAAAAGCTATGAATACGGCGAACACGATGGTCTCGGACTCATAAAGGGCTCTGTAAAATTCATCGGAGACGTTATACCTGCCGACCTTAAAATCCCACATATCGGGTGGAACGCTCTTAAATTCAGAAACGGCACTAATCCCCTTTTCAGATATATAAACGAAGGCGACTGCGTTTATTTTGTACACTCCTACTATGCCTGCGATTGCGACAGAGCGGTTATTGCTACATCGGAATACGGTGCAGAGCTTACTGCTGCCGTAGCCGATAAAAATGTTTTCGGATGTCAGTTTCATCCCGAAAAAAGCGGCAAAACAGGCCTCGCTATTCTTAAGGCATTTGTTGATATGAAGGAGGAAGACATATGCTGATTTATCCCGCAGTTGACTTATACGGCGGCAAAGCGGTACGTCTTTTCAAGGGCGACTATGCACAGATGACTGTATATAACGATAATCCCGTAGCAGTTGCCGAGGATTTTCTGAGAAGCGGTGCAGAAAGAATACACCTCGTCGACCTTGAAGGCGCAAAGGAAGGTACAACTCCCAACCTTGAAACAGTTTGCGCAATAAAAAAAGCCACTGGTCTTTTCTGTGAAATCGGCGGCGGTATCCGAAGTATTGAAACCATCGACAGATATATAAGTGCAGGAATCGACCGTGTAATTCTCGGCACTGCGGCAGTTACTCAGGATGGTTTTGTCAAGGAAGCCGTGGAAAAGTACGGTGATAAAATTGCTGTAGGTATAGATATAAAGGACGGCTTTGTTGCTATCAAAGGGTGGACGGAAACCTCCTCTCTTGATGCTTTCGACTTCTGCAAAAAAATGCAGGACATCGGTGTAAAAACAGTTATATGCACCGATATTTCAAAGGATGGAGCCATGCAGGGTACCAATCATGAGCTTTACAGAGAGCTGAGTGAAAAATTCAGCCTTGATATCATAGCATCGGGCGGTGTATCTTCGATAGAAGATGTTAAAAAGCTTTCCGCTCTCGGCATTCACGGAGCAATAATCGGAAAAGCATACTATATCGGAAGTATAAATCTCAAGGAAGCAATCGAGGTGGCGAAATGATTACAAAAAGAATAATCCCCTGCCTTGATGTAAGAGACGGCAGAGTTGTAAAGGGTGTAAATTTCGAAGGTCTCAGAGATGTTTCATCTCCTGTTGAGCTTGCAAAATTTTACAGTGAATGCGGTGCTGACGAGCTTGTTTTCTACGATATAACCGCATCAAGTGACGGAAGAAAGCTTTTTACAGATATACTCTGTGAAACAGCGGCTAACGTATTCATCCCCCTTACAGTCGGCGGCGGTATCAATACCGTAGCAGACTTTGACCGCGTACTCAAGTGCGGTGCCGACAAGGTAAGCGTAAATTCAGGTGCTATAAGAAACCCCAATCTTATATACGAGGCTGCGAAGCTTTACGGAGACCAGTGCGTTGTTCTTTCAGCTGACATAAAGCGTGTTGACGGCGTTTTCAGAATCTTTGCCAAAGGCGGCAGAGAAAACACAGGAATTGAGGCTATCGACTGGATAAAGCACTGCGTAAACAACGGTGCCGGAGAAATTGTTGTAAATTCAATTGATACTGACGGCGTAAAGCAAGGCTTCGACCTTGAAATGCTTGAAAAGGTCTGCGATGCTGTTTCCGTACCGGTTATTGCATCAGGCGGTGCTGGTAAAATTCAGGATTTCATTACGCTTTTCAACACACTTCCCAAGGTTGATGCAGGTCTTGCCGCATCAATATTCCACTTCGGTGAGGTTAAGATTTCTGATTTAAAAAATGAGATGCACAAGGCAGGCATCCCCACAAGATTATAAGGAGCATAGAAATGATTAACATAGACGAACTTAAATTTGATGAAAAAGGACTTATACCTGCTATTGTTGTTGATGCAATAACAAAAAAAGTTCTTACTGTTGCATATATGAACAGAGAAAGCCTTGAAATTTCCATGGAAAAGGGACTCACCTGCTTCTGGAGCCGTTCAAGACAGGAGCTCTGGCTCAAAGGTGAAACAAGCGGCAACTATCAGCACATAGTTTCAATCACTGCAGACTGTGACAAGGACGCTCTTACTGTTATGGTTGAGCCTGACGGTCCCGCTTGCCACCTCGGCACAACCTCCTGCTTTGAGAATCCCCTCTTTCAGAGTGAGGACAGACACGAGTTTTCCTACGAAGGTCTTATGAAGCTCATTGAAGGCAGAAAGACCGACGAAAAGGAAGGCTCATATACCACCTATCTTTTCCAGAAGGGGCTTGATAAAATTCTCAAGAAAATCGGTGAAGAATCAACTGAAGTTATCATAGCTGCCAAAGCTGAGGATAAAAATGAAACTATATACGAAATTGCTGACCTTGCTTACCACGTAATGGTGCTTATGGTTGAAGCAGGAATTTCTCTTGAGGATATTCACAGAGAGCTTGCTTCAAGACACGTTATCGACCATAAGGTAAAGCAGGAAAAGATGACAAAATGATATGATTAAACCCTTCGGTGACTGCCGAAGGGTTTAGTTTTAATCTTAGTCTTTATTTATAGCTTTATTCCTTTATAAATATAATAAGGCTTGGTAAAAATGTAGCACCTGTTTTCATAAGCGAATTTTAGATTATCAATAAACTTATCATATTCTTCTTCACTGAACACACCTGTATTTTCTTTGTGAAGCCATGCGATATCCATGCTTAAATCGTAACCAAATGTACCTTCTATATATTCAGTTTCAACAACGTTATGAACAATCACAGAGCTTTCAAACAGATTACTCTTATTGAAGAAGCCGTACATTCTTCTGCCAATCCAACTGTCAAGGTCGTCCATCCAAGGTTGTTTTGTTATAGCATAAGCGTGAACAGCCTTCGTAATCAATTCCTTGTTTTCACCATTATAAGCAATACTATCCCAATCACAGTTTACAGAAATTACAGTTCCACCCGGTTTTAAGATTCTATGAATCTCACTAACCAATAAATCCTTATCTGTCACACATTCAAACATATCCTTTGTGAAAACAAAATCAAATGTGTTATCTAAAAATTCCAGCTTCTTTGAACAATCCATAACCTTAAGCTCAATGGGCTTTTCATATTTAACATTATTAAACCACTTATCTTTTATATCTACACCTATGGCTGATTTGATTTTATCAGGAAAAGTTTCCTGAAAAGCCAAAAGAAAACTTGCATCCTTACATCCTAAATCTGCAATCACGGCATCATGGGGTAAGTCTATTTGTTCTGAAATTGCTTTGAATAATGTTTCAAATTTAAAATTATCCATTCTAAATACCTCCAAAAATATATAAAAAAATACTGTTAACAGCTATATGCCATTAACAGTAATACAAAAGGTAAACTTCTCTTTATCACTCTATCAGGCACATAGCACTTTAAGCCTGTACCTAATACAAGATACAAGCTATCTTCGTCTGCGTCGAATAGTGATAAAGAACATACCGTCTTCCTCCAATCAAGATTTGAAATAATTATACTATAAATTTTATAAATTTCAAGTGTAAAATAGTAACCCCCCGGCTAAGCCGGGGGTTCTTCATATGCGGGCTAAGCCCTATGTTACCAGCAACTCCTTAAGGAGTATCCTTTGTCTTCTTTTGCATAGTTTAATTATTAGTTACTACTAAAATTATTTCAATTGATTGTTTAAATATTTGAATTTTGGAACATTATATGTTATATTTTTTTAGTTATCTCTTTTGATAATCTCCTTTTGTTATTATTGCTGTTGGTAGCCGCTTTACTTTCAAAAGGAGCTTTTCTTTATTCTACTGAACGCTAAAGCTTTTTTTGAACTCCCCGGCACAGCCGGGGGTTTTCTATTACAAAAAGAAAAGAGACTATTCTTTCGAATAATCTCTTTCGACTGGTCCGAGTGACAGGACTTGAACCTGCGGCCTCTTGACCCCCAGTCAAGCGCGCTACCAAGCTGCGCCACACCCGGATGTCTGTTTTCAGACGACTTTGATATTATATACTCTATACTCTCAAAAGTCAATAGCTTTT
>JAZUAZ010000067.1:0-3593 GCA_045638245.1 Acutalibacteraceae bacterium
GACGGCGGATTTAATGTGAGGCGCTTATGAGAAAGATTTATAAGGCTCTTGTAATAGGCAGCGGTGCAGCGGCTTACAGCTGTGCAGACTGGCTTTACCGAGAGGGCATAGAAGATGTTGTCATTGTTACGGAAAACCGTCTTTCGGGCACATCACGGAATACAGGAAGCGACAAGCAGACCTACTACAAAATTTCAATGGACGGCTTTACTCCCGACAGCCCCTACAAAATGGCAAGCGATATGTTTTCGGGTGGCTCCTGCGACGGAGAGAAGATGTATCTTGAGGCAGTAAACAGTCAAAAATGCTTTCTTCGTCTTTGTGAATATGGAGTTAATTTCCCCACGGATTCCTACGGTGGTTATCCCGGCTATAAAACCGACCACGACGATACTGTAAGAGCAACCTCTGTAGGTCCTCTTACATCAAAAAAGATGACAGAAAAGCTTGAAAGGATTGTTCTTGAGAAAAACAAAACACCTCTTTTTGATAAGAAGCTTGTGATAGAAATTCTCGTCCGTGACGGCAGGGCTTACGGCATAAAGGTGCTTGACACTATTGCAAACAAAACCGAAAACATCTTTGCCGAAAACATAATCTGTGCCACAGGTGCTCCTGCCTGTATTTATGAGGATTCCGTTTATCCTCCTTCACAGCACGGTATGACAGGTGTTTTGCTTGAAGCAGGAGTGAGAATGTGTAATTTCACTCAGTGGCAATACGGTATGGCATCCGTGGATTTCCGTTGGAATGTATCGGGCAGTTTTATGCAGGTTATTCCCCGTTTTGTCAGCATAGACGAGAACGGAAATAAATACGAATTTCTTAGCGATTACTTTGAAGATATCAACGAGGCTTACAACTTTGTTTTCCTTAAGGGTTATCAGTGGCCCTTCTCCTACGGCAGAGCAAAGGAAAGCTCCCTGATAGATTTCGCCGTACACAGTGAAACAAGCAAGGGCAGAAAGGTTTATCTTGACTTCAGAAAAAATCCCGCTGATTTCTGCTTTGAAAAGTTAAGTGCAGAAGCAAAGGATTACATAAATGTGGCGGAGTGTATGGCTGATACACCCTTTGAAAGACTTAAGAAGCTTAACAGCAAAGCTATTGATGTTTATCTTCGTCAGGGTATAAATCTTGCAACTGATATGCTTCGTATAGCCGTCTGTGCACAGCACAACAACGGTGGTGTTTATACCGACAGCAACTTTGAAAGCGACATCAAAGATCTTTATGTTATCGGTGAAGCCGCAGGTACCTTCGGTCTGTCACGACCCGGTGGCTCTGCCCTTAATGATACCCAAGTGGGCGGACTCATCTGTGCAAGACATATAGCAGGTAAAGCTGACAGCACTACTGACGAAAGCATATATGATGCTTTTACAAATGATGAAACTGATTTTATCGCAGATGACAGTGTAAGCTACGCGCACTTTAAAAAGGAAATGAGCAAGGTTGCTTCCTTTAAAAGAGATTATGAGGGCTGTTCAAAGCTTCTCGGTGAGATAACGGGCGCTCTTACCTCTTACCCTAAAAAACACAAAAGCCTTTATGACTACTACCGTGACAAGGACATGCTTATCAGTATGAAAGCTCTTTTAGAAGCAATTGTGTCAGAGCTTCCTGAAACCGGTAGCCGCGGCGGTGCAGTATTTATAAAAGACGACAGTGTGCAAGAAGAAAATCTTTATTACCGAGATTATCTTACTGTTACAGGTAACGGCAAAACGGAATATATCAGAGTTTCACCCGTACCCTACGGACAAAGCCCCTTTGAACATTATTTAAGTAAAATCGATGAAAACAATATTTAAGGAGAAAAACATATGACAGGAAACAGAAGAATCGATATCAAGCGTGCAACTAACAGAGAAATCCTTGCCTTTTCACTTTTACCCTTGGGATTTTTCTTCATTGACTGCACAGTTTACACGGTAATCAACTTTTATATGACCGATGTTCTTAAGCTGAGTATGGGTCTTGTATCTATCGTACTTCTCGGCACAAAGGTATGGGACGCAGTAAATGACCCCATTATGGGTCAGATCGTTGAAAGAACAAGAACGAAGTGGGGTAAATGCAGACCTTATCTTCTCTGGGTATCAATACCCTTTGCAATTACCACGGCACTTCTCTTCTTACCCGTTAAGTTTCCCGAAAGCTGGAACATCATCACTGCAGACGGCACTAACCTCGGTAATGCAGGTAACTTTATCTATATGCTCATTATGTATATGGTTTACATTACCGCATACACCGCTATGGAAATTCCCCGTAACAGCCTTACTCCTCTTGTTTTCCCTCAGAAAGACTTAAGAGTTAAAGCTGTTTCAATATCAAATACAGTCGGCTCACTTGGTACAATTCTCCCTTCAGTTCTTATCTGGACTATGGCAGGCCTTCTCGGTAACGGTAAAAAAGATATGACCGATATGGGTTATTTTTGGTCAGCTGCTATCTTTGCACTTATGGGTGCCGCTATTATGATGGGCTCCTTCTTCGGCATTAAGGAAAAAGTCTATATTCCACCGAAAAAAGCCAGATCATCAGCCAACCTTAAGAGAATGATAAAAGACAAGAGAGTTCTCGCATTGCTCGTCGCCGCATTCTTCAGCGGTATCATCAATCTCGGTGCTATGTTCCTTTCTTACTTTGCAAGATGGAACTGTATCGGTATTCTTCCTATGGATCAGATTAACAGCTTCATTGAGGGTATTGTAGGCAAGAATCCTAACATTGATGCAGTAGCAATTCTTCCTACTCTTCTTTCAGTTTCAAGCGGTATTTCCTATATGCTTTCAATGCTCCTTGTTCCTCCTCTTCTTAAGAAAATGACAAAGAAAACCTTATGGATTGTTATGTCATTTGTAGGTGCTATAGCAAATATTATCGTTTATGTGGTAGGTATCTATATTGTACCCTACAACACAATTCCCGGCTTTGTACTTTATGCAGTTCTTCGTTTCTTCACTAACTTCCCTGTTGGTATGAGCGTTGTGCTTCTGACCTCAATCATTGCCGATGTAACAGACAGCATTGAAATGGAATCAGGCGATAGAATCGAAGCAACAGTTTATTCCTTCAAGGGTCTGCTTTACAAAATTTCAGCAGCCGTATTTAATGTTGTAGTTCTTCAGATTATTGATAAGCTCGGATACAACGCTGAAAAAATGGAAACTCTCACCGAGGGTGCAAGAGTACCCCTTATCTCATCAACATTAGAAGCAAACATCATTGACGGCGTAAACTACACCAATCTTCTTAACGGTATTTTCTTTATGCTTACAGCACTCGGTGCAATTGCTCTTATTGCTCAGGCCATACCTATGCTCTTCTTCAAATTCGATGAAAATGCTGTTGAAGCAAAGCTTGTAGAATACAGAAAGCAGAAAGAGCAGGCTATGGAAACTGAGCTTGCCGCAGCTGCAGAGGTGTAAAATGAATTATTTTAAACTTGGTCTTTGCAGTGTTACCTTCAGAAAGAAAACTGCCGAAGAGGTTGTTGAGCTTGCAAAAAAAGCAGGTATCAGCTTTATCGAATGGGGTGGCGATGTTCACGTTAAAACCCTTGACGATGCAAAAAAGGTAAAAGC
>JAZUAZ010000068.1:0-4103 GCA_045638245.1 Acutalibacteraceae bacterium
GCAAGGGCAAGAACCACAACAAGTACCGCAATAATGATTATTGCTATTTTTTTCTTTGACATAAATCTTCCTCCTTTAAGCCGATAAGGGGAGTAAATTTACTCCCCCTTCCGTTCCTTATTCAACTTTAGTCAGAACGATTTCTTCGCCCTCATTATCTTCCTTATCAATGATTGTAAGTATCATCTCTTCCTCTTCAAATTCAAGGACGTACTTATATTTCTGTGAAAACTCTATTCCCATACCGCTGAATTTAAGGTCAATTTCAAGATAAGTCGCATCTTCACCCTTTTCAATTGTATAGGTACCGTCGGTTGATGCCTTGCCCTTTATATCAAAAGGAATTTCAAAGCTGAGCTTGTCGGTATCAAAGTAAGTTACATTAACCTTACCCTCATCATCAAAAACATAAGTTAAATCGTCATTTTCCCACGTACCCTTGATTTTCTGTTCAGGCATATTCATATAGAAAAACACACCTGCACCCGCACCTATTGCCACAACGAGCAGAACTGCAATAACTATTTTTATTTTTTTCATAACAATACCTCCTGTATATTATATTACATTTTTGTTTATTGGTTAACTTCTTTAGCCGCCGATAAATGATGAATAGTAGTTGATGCTTTCCTGATAAAGCTTTCTGAGCTCAGCTTCATCTGATTCTTCTACAGATACCGTATAGCTATCTGTAAGCTTTTTGGTGAAAGCAACAACGCCGTCATAAACCATAGCTTCTCTTACAATGATTTTCCACGAGGAGACTTCCTCTTTGCCGATAAAGTACATTATATGATAGCCGAAGCTTGTTTCAACAATGCCTACATCGCCCGGCTTTCTGTTTTCCTCAAGTGCCCAGTTTTCGAAAGGAGGCACCATATACCCCTCGGTAACATCCTCGTAAATACCTCCGGCAGAAGCATTACCGTCGGCAGAGTGCTGACGTGCAAGCTCAGCAAAGCTTTCCTCATCGCAAGCACCCTTAAGATAGGTTTCAAGTATCTTCTGTGATTCCATATAAAGACTCGGATCGGCAGTAGTATCGGGATTAATATCAATATCAACCGTTACACTGTAATCAGCAGGATTGAGAAGCTTTATTTCTGTAGTATCTTTTTCTGTCTCTGCACCTTCTTCTGTTTTTTCAAACTGCAGAAGAATATGTCTTACATCATAGGTATAGCTTGTTTTCGGCTTGTGCAGTGTGTCAACCATCATATAAACGCCATAACCTACACCTTCAATTTTTGCTATATAAATTTCGCCTGCTTTTCTTGAAGAATCAAAAGCCCATCCGGAAAGCTTATCATCACCGGTTTCATCCTTAAGATCTTCATAACCGACACTCTTAAGAAGCGTGTAGCTATCCTCGGTGAGAAGGTCGCCGTAATCCTTGTTACCCTTTTTTCTTTCCTTCTCACTTGCCTGCTTTTTAAAGCTTTCTTCGTCACTCACAAGACCTGCAAAAACATCAGCCTCTGCTCTTGCAGCTTCCATTGATGCTTCATAAACCTCCCCTGACGAGTCAGTTGCCGCAGTAATAATATAGTTTCTCAGAGTTACCTTACCGTAACTGTTCACATTTTTGTTGTATTCATCTTCGAGCATATCATCTGTATAGTATCCCTTAAGCAGACCGCTCTTTACCTCGTCAACCTTATTGAGAAGGAACTGCTCCTCTACAATACGGATATAAATGTCCTCTGTCATACTCTTACTGTAAAACTTCTGAAGATACTCTTCAAGAGTAACGCCATCAGCAGCACAGCTATCCTTATTTTCTGCAATAAAGCTTTCAACCTTCTTGATTTCTTCCTCATCAAGAGTAATTGAGTTGAGCTTTGCATACTCAACACAGGCTTTTGTGGTAGCAAGCTGCCACTTTGCCATATAGGTTATATAATCCTCATAATTATCAAAGGTTTCACCCTCATATTCAAGCTCACATTTCTGCTCTGCGGGAAGCTTCTTCCAGTCGAAGCCTGTATAGAGCACACCCGAGCCCTCTCCGTAGTAATAATCACACTGGAAGGACTGGGAAAGAAGAGTGTTATATATAGAAACACAATAGTATTCGTATTCGGCCTTTTCTACCTTTATTTCACCTGAACCGAATTTTTCATTTTCAAGTATATAAACATACTCAGGTTCATCCTCTTCATCTTTATCTTCTTCGGCAGGTGAGGTAGTCTCCTGCTGAGATGTTGTTTCGGGTGATTTTTCTGTCGTTTCTCTGACTGCATCCGTATCGGTCTTTTCCGGAAAAATAACCCCTGCAATAAAATATCCGCCAACAAAAAGCGCCACTGCTACAACTATGGCAATTACGGCTGTTATTATTTTTTTATTTTTAGTCATATTTACTTCCTCCTGAAGAGACTTTATTCTGATTTATTTTATCATAAAACAATAAATTTGTACAGTAAAAGTATACTACTTTTTAATTTATTTACTTTTATGTTATCTTCCCGCATAATCCTGAGTATTGAAATTTTATACTCTCTATGTTAAAATTACTTAAAATCTGCTAAGGAGGCTTCTTCATGGTCGAATATATCAAAGATATCCCCTTATGGGACAGTCTTAAGGATACAGACAAGCCCATTCTGCTTTACGGTATGGGCAACGGTGCTGATATGATAATAGAAGTTCTTGATTCTCTGGGACTCACTTACTGCGATACATTTGCAAGTGACGGCTTTGTAAGAGGTCATCATTTTCACGGTAAAAAAGTGCTCAGCTATTCTGAAGCAAAAGAGAAGTACGGTGATTTTGTCACACTGATGACTTTCGCAATACACGACGAGCCTACCCTGAGCAAAATCAGAAAAATGTCCGAAGAGACCGAGCTGTACTCTCCTACGGTACCCATTGCAGGAAAAGGACTTTTTACTTATTCTTATCTTAAGGATAATGCAGAAAATTTCAGAAAAGCTTACGGTATGCTTGAAGACGAAAAATCAAAGGAAAGCTACATAAATATACTCAACTTCAAAATAAGCGGTAAAACAGACTATCTTTTTGATTGTCACAGCGAAAAGAAAGAAGTATATGAAAAGCTCATTCCCCTTTCGGAAAATGAGATAATAGCAGATCTCGGTGCTTATGACGGCGACACTATAAGGGAATTCCTTTCCGCCACCGGAGGAAGGTACGAAAAAATTTATGCCTTTGAGCCCGACGCAAAAAATTTCCGCAAGCTGACAAGAAAAACCGAGGGAATGGAAAGGCTGACTCTTTTCAACATCGGAGCATGGGATAAAAAGGAAACCTTGTTTTTCGATATAAAGGGAGGTCGAAATTCTCACCGCAGCGACAGCGGTACTCCAATAGAATTTGACAGTGTGGACAATCTCATCCGTGATAAGATTACTCTTTTAAAAATGGATATTGAAGGAGCTGAGCTTCAGGCTCTTAACGGTGCAGAAAACACCATCAGAACACATCTTCCCAAGCTTTACGTATGTGCATATCACCGAAACGAGGATATGTTTGCTCTGCCCTTTAAAATCCGTGAGCTTTCCGATAAATACCGTATATATTTCCGTCAGCATCCCTATATACCTGCCTGGGAAGCAAACTTCTATGCAACAATATAGAAAAACGGGACTGTGCCTTTGCACAGTCCCGTTAAGCTTTTAGAAATATGCTGCGTAGTTATTCTTAGTAACTCTTGCTGCTTCCTTAAGTTCTTTTTTAACGCCCTTTTCGTGGCTTGACTTGTAGTTTTCGATAGGTGCGGCTTCCATAAGCTTTTCATCAAAATCAGTAAATTCAGCATTTACTTTTTCATCCTTGATTATGCTTGACCAGCTTGAAACCTCATCCTTTGCAATAAAGTACATAATGTGATAACCGTACTCGGTTTCAACAATACCTACGTCGCCTGCTTCTCTGCCCTCTGCAAGTGCCCAGCCTTCAAACTCGGCAACCATCTTGCCTTCTGTAACCGCTTCGTAAATACCGCCCTGCTGAGCGTTACCGTCAGCGGAGTATTCCTTTGCAAGTTCACCAAAGCTTGCCTCTGTCTTGTCACCCTCAAGATATTTTACAAGGATATCCTGAGCTTCCATATAAAGCTGAGCGTCCTTTGTTGTTTCAAG
>JAZUAZ010000069.1:0-2221 GCA_045638245.1 Acutalibacteraceae bacterium
CCGTTGTAAAAGCATGTAATAAAGCTTTACAACGGTTTTTTTAGTGTTATGTTTTTAATAACTTTTAATCTCTCTCCCAAAAGGGATAAAACTGTAAATTCAGCAGATTTTATAAGGAAAATTCCTGACTACTGGCTACTGGCTACTTACAAGGCCTCTATCGCTCTCACAAGCTTCTCGACATCCTCACTCCTTGTCGCCCAGCTTGTGCAGAAGCGTACGATGTATTTATCATCACTTATGCCCCAGTCAGAGAATACAAACTCCTTTGAGAGAGTGTCGTACTGCTCCTTGGTAAGCATGGGGAATTGCTGATTGGTGGGGGAGTCAAAGAAAAGCTCAATGCCTTTTTTCAGAAAGGCACTTCTTATTTTCTCTGCAAGAGAGGCTGCGTTTTCGGATATTCTGTAATAAAGTCCGTCGGTGAAGAGAGTGTCAAACTGTAAGCCTAAAAGTCTGCCCTTTGCAAGCATTGCACCCTTCTGCTTCATCATATAGCGGAAGTCCTTTTTACAGCTTTCTTTTGTGATAACAAGTGCCTCACCGAAAAGAGCACCTACCTTTGTGCCGCCGATATAAAAGGCATCACAGAGATTTGCAATATCAGCCATTGTAAGGTCGTTTTCCTTGCAGGCAAGACCGTAACCGAGCCTTGCACCGTCCATATAGAGGGTAAGTCCTCTTTCGCGGCAGACCTCTGAAATCGACTCAAGCTCGGCTTTTGAATATATCGTACCGCATTCCGTAGGGAAGGATATATACACCATTCCCGGCTGAACCATATGCTCGAAGGTCGGGTCTGCGTAGTGGGAGTCATTGAGAGAAGCTACCTGCTCTGCGGAAATTTTACCGTCAGTGTGGGGGAGGGTCAGAAGCTTATGTCCGCAGGCCTCGATTGAGCCTGTTTCGTGGACGTGAATATGTCCCGTGTCGGCACAGATAACACCCTGATAGGGGCGGAGTACCGATGCGATAAAGGTAAGGTTGGTCTGTGTACCGCCGACGAGAAAATGCACATCTGCGTCGGGCATATTTATCTCCTTGCGGATTTTCTCCCTTGCACTTTCACAGTATTCATCCTCACCGTAGCCCGGTGTCATTTCCATATTTGTTGCGGTAAGTCTTTCTATTATCTCGGGTACCGCACCCTGAGTATAGTCACTTTCAAAGCGTATCATAATATATCTCCTTTTGAGCTTTATAAAATCAGGGTACGGTTCAGACCGTACCCTGCGTTGCTTTAAATCCGCGCAGGGCCTACCCCTGACTACTTTTAAAGTCTTTAATCTTCAGCAAGCCCCTGAATCGCAAAGCGATTCCCTGACTACTGACTACTGGCTACTGACTACTGTTCCTGTCGTCTGACTGTAATCAGTAAACTCGTTTTATACGTGGCATAAAGGTACATATAACCTCGTAGGCGAAGCTGTTTGCCATTCTGCCGAAATCGTCTGCAGTGATTTCCTCATCGCCGCTTCTGCCGAGAATTATTACCTTATCCTCAACCTTTACATCTTCTATGTCGGTAACGTCAACCATAATCTGGTCCATACATACCTTGCCTACAAGGGGAGCTCTCTTGCCGTTTATAAGTACGTAGCCCTTGCCTGTAAGACAGCGGTTGAAGCCGTCGGCATAGCCTATTGAGACGGTTGCTATTTTTCTTTTTTCAGGTGCGGTATAAATCTGTCCGTAGCCTACACCTGTACCCTTTTCGATTTCCTTTACGTGAATTACGTGGCTGATAACCTCCATAGCGGGGATAAGCTTCACTTTTGACTTATCCACCTCATCAGAGGGGTAGAGTCCGTAAAGGGCGATTCCGAGACGTACCATATCGTAGTGGTCGGGAAGGTCAATGGTGCCTGCACTGTTGCACATATGCTTGAGAGGGATTACAATGCCCTCTTTTTCGAGAGTGGCAACGAAACTGTCAAAGCGTGCAGTCTGAAGTCCTGCAAATTCCTTATCCTCCATATCTGCGGTGGCGTAATGGCTGAAAATGCCCTCAATTTCAATGCTTTCAAGGCGGGAGATTTCTTTTACCGCTTCAATGCCGCTGCTGTTATCCTTGAAGCCGATTCTGCTCATACCTGTGTCAACTGCGATATGGATAACTGCCTTTCTGCCTAAAATCTGAGCCATTCCGTTAAGCAGTACCGCCTCGTCGGTGTTGTAAATAGTGGGTATGATTTCATAAGAAAGAAGCTGAGCGTATTCG
>JAZUAZ010000070.1:0-6749 GCA_045638245.1 Acutalibacteraceae bacterium
AAGAACATCACCTGCGGTAGCGGCTGCGGCAACCATATAGGTGCCTGCTTCAATCTGGTCGGGGATAATCGAGTAGGTACAGCCGTGCATCTGGGAAACGCCTCTGATTTTGATAACGTCGGTACCTGCGCCTCTTACGTCTGCACCCATTGCGTTGAGGAAATTGGCAAGGTCAACGATGTGGGGCTCCTTAGCTGCATTTTCGATTATTGTAAGACCTCTTGCCTTTACTGCGGCAAGCATAATGTTGATTGTAGCACCTACAGAAACCTTGTCCATATAGATGGCACTGCCTGTAAGGTGGTCTGCGGAAGCATTTATCATCGCATTTTCAACAGTAGTCTTTGCACCTAAAAGCTCAAAGCCTCTGATGTGAAGGTCGATGGGGCGTACTCCGAAATTACAACCGCCGGGAAGAGCAACCTTCGCTCTGCAGTATCTGCCGAGAAGAGCACCTATAAGATAATAGGATGCACGAAGCTGCTTTGTCATTTCGTGGGGGATAATATACGAATTGACGGTCTTTGTATTTATTTCAAGTGTATGCTTATTGATATACCTGACCTGTGCACCCATCTGGTCGAGTATTCTTATCATACAGGTAACATCACTGATGTTGGGGATGTTTTCAATACGGCATACATCCTGGGCGAGAAGGGTAGCGGGGATAATTGCAACTGCTGCATTTTTGGCGCCGCTGATTTCCACTTCACCGCAAAGACGGTTGCCGCCGTGAATAACGAGTTTTTCCAAAATCAATCTCCTCTTTCCGCTTTTTTTGTCCGGAAAACTTAGCTCGGATTATATAAAAAACAAATCCTTTTTCATAAAGATACATTTTGCCATGATTTAACTAATGTATTATAGCATTAAAAAAACAAAAAAGGAAGTCTTTTTCTTCTTTTTGTGAAAAGTTTACTAAATATTTTTTTGTTGAGTTTATTTTTGGCATCTTTACACTGAAAAACCGTGTTCTGTGCCGGTTGACGGATGTTTTTCGTAACTGTAGCCGATAAAACCTTTATATAGTTTGTACACTTAAAGGAGAAAGATTATCTCAAAAAAATGTCATTAAGCAAAACTATTGAAAAAATCTGATTTTTTTGATAAAATGAGCTTAACATTTTTCTGAAAGGAATAAATAACTATGAATATGGTAGCTCTGGCAAGAGAAAAGCAGGCAAAATCAATTATTGAAAAAATAGAAAAGCGTAATATGTGCGGTTACTACTGTGCAACAAAGAAGGATTGTGCAGACCTTGTGCTTTCAATGATAGGTGAGGGTAAAAGCGTTACCTGGGGCGGAAGTATGAGCCTCAAGGACTGCTCAATTCCCGAGCGTCTTGCAGAAAGAGGTGACTGTCAGGTTATTGACAGAGCAGAGTATGGCGACAACATGCAGGAGTATTATCTCAAGGCTTTTACCGCTGATTACTACCTTATGGGTACAAATGCAATCACTCTTGACGGTGAGCTTATGAATATCGACGGAAACGGAAACAGAGTAGCTTCTCTTATTTTCGGCCCTGAAAAGGTTATCGTGCTTGCGGGTATGAATAAGGTTGTATCCGACATAAATGAGGCGTATATGAGAATAAGAAATATGGCTTCACCCCCGAATACAATCCGTCTTGGAAAGAACACACCCTGTGCCGCTACGGGAAAGTGCGGTGACTGTATGAGTCCCGACTGCATCTGCAATCAGATTGTAGTTACCCGCAGAAGCAGAGAGAAGGAAAGAATACACGTCATTCTCGTAGGTGAGGAAATCGGATTTTAACTATGAAAAAAGGGAAAAAAATCTCAATTTCAACAACGCAGCTTATTCTTCTGAGCTTTCTCGGTGTTATTCTTGCGGGAACTGTTCTTCTGAGTCTGCCATTCAGCTCGGCCTCGGGAGAAAGCATAGGCTTTGTTGATGCTCTTTTTACCGCAACAACGGCAACCTGTGTAACGGGACTTGTTACGGTGCCTACGGTTTCTGCGTGGAGCACCTTCGGACACGTTGTTATTCTCTTTCTTATCCAGGTGGGCGGACTCGGTGTGATAACTGTCATTTCTGCTTTTATGTATAACGCCACCCGTAAGCCGGGTATATCGGGAAATATGCTCTTGCAGGATGCCTTTAACCTTAATACTCTGACAGGTCTTTCTGATTTCGTGAAAAGAGTTGTCAAGGGTACTCTTATTGTTGAGCTTATAGGTGCTCTCGGATATATGACGGTGTTTGTGCCTGATTTCGGACTGAAGGGTATATGGATTTCGCTTTTTACTTCAGTATCTGCTTTCTGTAATGCAGGTATTGACATTATTGCCGAGGACAGTCTTTGCTCCTACGGCTTCAATCCGATAATCAACACAGTGACCTGCCTTCTTATAATTTTCGGAGGTATAGGCTATATTGTCTGGTGGGATGTAATACGTGTGATGAAGCTTTACGGCAAGCAGGGAAGAAAATGTCTCAGAAGGCTCACTCTTCACAGTAAGATTGCAGTTTCCGCTTCGCTTGCTTTTATTCTTTTGGGTGCGGTACTTGTTTTTGTTTCTGAATACGAGAATCCTCTTACAGTAGGTGATCGTTCCCTTTGGGATAAAATTCAGTTTTCACTGTTTCAGTCAGTGACAACGAGAACGGCGGGCTTTGCTACAGTACCGCAGGAAAATCTGAATGAGGCTACTGCTTTTGTCTGTATGCTTATGATGTTTGTCGGAGGCTCACCTGTAGGTACTGCAGGCGGCATAAAAACAGTTACAGTGGCAGTGCTGATAGCCTCGGCGTACTCCGCGATAAGAGGCAGAAGCCGTGTGAATCTTTTTTCAAGAAGTATCACCTCCGAGGCAGTCAGTAAAGCTCTTGCAGTTTGCTGCACCTCAATGTCGGTTGCGGTGATTTCCACTGTGCTTCTTTCGTTGGTGTGCAACAGAAGTCTTACGGATATTCTTTATGAAAGTGTCAGTGCAACAGCCACGGTAGGTCTCACAAGAGGCTTGACTCCTTCTCTGAATCTCTGGGGTAAGCTGATTATAACAGCTACAATGTATCTTGGCAGAGTCGGGCCGGTTTCTCTCGCTCTCGCCTTTAATTTAAAAACAGTCAACCGTAATGCGGTGAAAAATCCTTATGAGGAAATAAGTGTAGGTTAGGTTGGGGATACAATCTGAATCCGCCGGTCTAAGAAAGGAAAGCGATATGAGTATAAATAAAACATACGGTGTTTTCGGCCTCGGAAGGTACGGAATGGCGGTTGCCCGTGAGCTTGTGAACAGCGGTGCAGAAGTGCTTGCTGTTGATAAATCCGAGGAAAGAGTTAACAACGCGGCTGAGTATATTCCCTATTGTAAAAGTGCAGACATTACCGACCCTGAAGTGATAAAGCAACTCGGCGTGGGTCAGCTTGATGTGGTGATAATTGCTATGGCTCAGAGCTTTGAGGCGAGTGTTATGGCAACCATGCTCTGTAAACAGGCAGGTGTTGAGACGGTGATTGTTAAAAGCTCCGATGAGATGCACTGTGAGATTTTATCCCGCGTAGGTGCTGATAAGGTTATTACTCCGGAGACTGAGTCGGGAAAAAGACTTGCAAAAAATCTTCTCAGCTCAGGATTTGTGGATGTTATTGAACTCTCTGACGAGTTTTCAATGATTGAGCTTGACGTGAGAAAGGAATGGATGGGAAAGAGTCTGATAGAGCTTGACCTCAGACGTAAATACGGAATAAACGTGGTTGCTCTTCATTCGGACGGAAAAATTAACTGCAACATAAATCCTGACGAGACTCTCAGGGAAGGTACAAAGCTTGTTGTTATTGCAGATGTGAAAAAACTTTCAAAGCTCAGATAAAAAATAGCGGTACACTTTGCAAGGTGTACCGTTTCTTTTATTTTTTTATCCAGGTTGAGGGTGAGAATGCAATGATAAGCGGATATATTTCAAGTCTTCCGAAAAGCATTGCAATTGACAGAAGGAACTTTGAGAAGGGTGAATATATATCGAAATTGCGCGTGGGTCCAACTGCGTCAAAGCCCGGACCAATATTGTTGAAACATGCAGTAGCTGCTGAAAAATTAGTTTCAAAACTCTGATTTTCAAAACTCAGAAGAAGCAGTATACCTGCAAAAAAGAAGATGTAAACTGCAAGATATGAGCTTACTGAAGAAACTGTCTGTTCTTCAAGTCTTTTTCCTTCAAAGCTCAGTACGCTCACACTTCTAGGATGAAGAATCTTTTTCAGTTCCCGCTTGACTGATTTGGCAAGGATTACAATTCTGGAAACCTTGATTCCGCCGCCGGTTGAACCGGCACATGCACCTATAAACATAAGCGCAAGCAGAATTGTTTTTGAAAGCTCGGGCCATTTATCAAAATCTGTCGTTGCATAGCCTGTGGTGGTAATGATTGAGGATACCTGAAAAGCGGCATCGCGGAGGCTCACGGAAAAAGAATCGGTCAACGGCATGATGTTCAGGGTGATTGCCGCAATTGAGACAGCTACTATTCCGGAATATACCCAGAGCTCAGTGCTTTTGAAGACGGAACGGAATTTTTTCAGAAGCATCAGATAGAAAATATTGAAGTTTATACCGAAAAGGAACATAAATATCGTAATGATCCACTGAAGATAGGGCGAGTATGATGCTATGCTGTCCGATTTTATACCGAAACCGCCGGTGCCTGCAGTGCCGAAGGCGTGAATGAGAGCTTCAAAAAAAGGCATTTTCCCGATAAGGAGAAAGCCGATTTCAACAAGTGTAAGAACGACGTAAATAATATAGAGAATACGTGTGGTCTGTCTCATACGCGGAACAAGCTTGCCGACTATAGGGCCCGGTGCCTCAGCCCGGAGAAGATGTATGTTTCTGTCTGAGAGGGCGGGTACGATTGCCATAATGAAAACAAGAACACCCATACCGCCGACCCAATGAGTGAAGCTTCTCCAGAAAAGAAGTCCCTTGCTCATAGACTCAACATCGGTAAGAATCGATGCGCCCGTTGTGGTAAAGCCGCTTACGGTTTCAAAAAAGGCATCGACGAAGCGGGGAATTTCACCGCTTATATAAAAGGGCAGTGCGCCGAAAAAGGAAAGGGCAAGCCAGGCAAGAGCAACGGTGATAAAACCTTCTCTGCTGTAAATAACCTTGTTTCCCGGACGTGAGATAAGGGTAAGGGCAAAGCCTGCCGCAAGAGAAATTGCAACGGATATGAGCAGTGCCTTTACACAGCTTTCCTTGTATATCAGAGCGCAGACCGTGGGAAGAAGCATAAGAGCGGCTTCTATTTTCACAACCGTACCCACGGTATAAAGAACCATTCGTCTGTTCATGGGTACACTCCTTATCTGAGAATATCGTCAAGGTCGCTGAGTCTTCTGTCAGCGGCAAGTACTATGACCTTATCACCTTTTTGTATACTGTCGTTACCGGTAGGGATAACCGCTTTCTTTTCCGAGCGGATAATGCCCGCAATAAGGATTCCTGATTTGATTTTCATATCCTTAAGAGGAGTACCGATAACCTCTGAATCGGGCTTTACGTTGAACTCAAGGGCTTCTGCCTTGCCGTCCATTATTTTGTAAAGGGTTTCAATATTACTGCCTCGGGAGTTTTCTAAGGCTCTTGCGTAGCTGAGTACGAGATCCGAGGTGATTGTTTTTGTCGAAATGGTATAGTCAAGGCCGAGCTTTTCAGCCATTGAGGCAAGCTCCTCGCGGTTTACCTTGGAAATAACCTGAGGTACATTCTGACCTGATGCAAAAAGACCTGTAAGGATATTTTCTTCATCCATGCCTGTAAGAGTAACAAAGGCATCGAGAGAGCGCAGACCCTCTTCAAGAAGAAGCTCCTGATGGGTACCGTCGCCATGTATAAGCACTGCACCGGGGAGACTTTCGCTAAGACGCAGACAACGGTCCTCCTTTTTTTCTACTATCTTGACGTCACTTCCTGAGGAAAGAAGCTGCTTTGCAAGATAATAGGAGGTTTTTCCACCACCCATAAGCATTATGTTACGGGATTCCTTCTTGAGTATACCGAGGCTCTTGAGAAGCTTCTGCATATCCCCGGGAGCGGCTGTAAGAGAGATAACGTCTCCCGCTTTCAGCTCAAAGTTACCGTCGGGGATTATAAGCTCACCCTGCCTGAGTACTGCGCCGATAAGGAACTGTATATCCTGCTTTTCGCGGAGCTTGAAGAGCTTTTTGTTGCAAAGAGGAGAGTCCTCCTTAAGGCGTATTTCTATCATTTCAAGAGTACGTCTTGCAAAATAGTCAACCTTGAAGGCGGCAGGAAGTCTGAGAAGGTTATAAAGCTCCTGAGCAAGAAGAAATTCCGGATTTATTGCCATTGAAATGTCAAGATGCTCTCTGAGAAATCCGAGTGAACGATCATTGTATTCGGGATTTCTTATTCTCGCCACGGTATGACGTGCGCCCATTTTCTTTGCTATGTAGCAGGAAAGCATATTGAGCTCGTCAGAGGCAGTTACCGAGATAAACAGACGTGCCTTATCAACGCCTGCTTCTGAAAGCGTTTCACAGTCAGTGGCACTTCCGCAGACACCCATAACGTCATAAATGTTTGTCATTTCGGTTATAACAGAAGCAGAGGTATCTATAACGGTAAGACTGTGACCCTCTTTTTCAAGGGTTTTTACGATTACGGAGCCGATTTTTCCACAGCCGGCAACGATTATATTCATAATATTACCTGAACCTTCCCGTATTATTTCTTTGAAGAGGATTTGTCTTTGGCGG
>JAZUAZ010000071.1:0-5250 GCA_045638245.1 Acutalibacteraceae bacterium
GTGACGCATATCGATAAGCTGAACTACAACGCGTATATCTCTGCCCGAAGCAAAATAGCTTTCCATAAGCTCGGACCAACGTATTTTTTCGTCATGAGATACCTTTGCATAACCGTATCCGGGAAGATCAACAAAACGGCAGTTGTCGCATTTAAAGAAATTTATTGTGACCGTCTTACCGGGCATCGAGCTGACCCTCGCAAGCGACTTTCTGTTAAGCAATCTGTTGAGAAGAGAGCTTTTTCCTACATTCGAACGACCCGAAAAGGCTACCTCAGGCATATCTGAAGCAATCAGCTGCTTCGACGTGCCACAGGATGTTTCAAAATTGCAGTTAACGAACTTCATCCTTTTCAATCCTTTCTCTGATAATTATATCGTGTGGTGAAAACTTAACAGAGCTTTCCGTAAAGTTTTCTCCGTTTTTACCCTTAACAGCAACAGAAAAGACCTGATCTAATCTCTCAACAGGTATAAACTCAAGATTTTCCTTCACGACAGCATCTATTTCCCACAAATCACTGTAATTTTCCTCGGGAATTATAACCTTTTCAATTCCGGCCTTATATGCAGCCATTGACTTCTCTTTAAGTCCACCAATAGGAAGCACCCTGCCTGTGAGAGTGACTTCGCCTGTCATAGCCACCTTGCGATCTATCCTTCTTCCCGTGAGTACGGAAAGAAGAACTGTTGAAATTGCGATACCTGCCGAGGGACCATCCTTGGGCACTGCACCCTGAGGTACATGTATGTGGATATTCTTTTTCGTAAACATTTCCAGATTTATTCCGTATCTGTCAGACTTACTTCTGAGATAGCTGTATGCCGCTCTCGCAGATTCCTTCATAACATCACCAAGACTGCCTGTAAGCTCAAGTTTTCCTTCTCCATCCATAGTGACTGCTTCTATCTGAAGAAGCTCACCGCCTACGCTTGTCCATGCAAGGCCATTAACAACGCCAACGGTATCATCCTTAAGAAGACTGTCATTTCTGTATTTCGCAGGCCCGAGAAGCTCTCTGATAAGTTTTACTGTAACTGTTATTCTTCCCGCCTTTTCCTCATTGAGTCTTACGGCACACTTTCTGCAAAGAGCTGCTATTTTCTGTTCGAGGCGTCTTACGCCCGCTTCACGTGTATAATCCTCAATTATGCATCGTATACCATTATCGTCAAAGCGAAGCTTTCTTCCGTCAAGTCCGTGAACCTTCACCTGCTTTTTAACAAGATAGTTCTTTGCAATCATAAACTTCTCTTCCGGAGTGTAGCTTGTAAGCTCAATAACCTCCATTCTGTCATAAAGAGGTCCGGGAATGGTAGAGGCATCGTTTGCAGTTGTAATAAACAGCACCTTGCTTAAATCAAGAGGAAATTCAAGATAGTTATCCCTGAAGCTGTTGTTCTGCTCGGGATCAAGCACCTCAAGAAGTGCTGATGCAGGATCACCTTTGTAGTCACGTCCGAGCTTATCGATTTCATCGAGAAGTACGATAGGATTGAAGGTTCCCGCCTGAGTGAGAGCCGCAGCAATACGGCCTGTCATGGCGCCTACATAGGTCTTTCTGTGACCTCTGATTTCAGACTCGTCACTTACGCCGCCGAGAGAAAGACGCACATACTTTCTGCCCATAGCTTCGGCAACCGAACGTACGATAGAAGTTTTACCTATACCCGGAGGACCTACAATACAGATTATCTGACCCTTTATATCATCGGTAAGAGCCTTGACCGCAAGCATTTCAACGAAACGCTCCTTGACTTTAGTAAGCCCGTAATGATCTCTGTCCAATATTTTTCTTGCATGAGTAAGGTCAAATTTATCCTCGGTGTATTTACCGAAGGGCAAAGCAAGAGCCGTATCAAGGTAACCCCTTGTAATTGTGGCATCAGCTGAATTCCCAGCCATTTTTGAAAGCTTATCACATTCTGCAGAAAGCTTCTTTTTTATTGCATCGTTTACATCGAGCTTATCAATTTTTTGACGGTAAAGCTGAACATCTCCAAGCACGTCTTCACCGTCGCCCAGTTCAGAAGCTATTACTTTAAGCTTCTCCTTAAGGTAATATTCCTTCTGGCCTTTATCGATCTGAGCATTCACCTTAGCCTCAAGACTGTTTTCGATTTCAAGAATATCGTTTTCCTTAACAAGAAGAAGGTACAGCGTCTCAAGGCGCTTGAAGGTATCGTTCTGCTCCAGAAGAAGCTGTCTGTCCTGATATTTAGAAAGTGCAGTCCCTGCTACCGCATCGCATACAAGCTCATATTCCTCACTGAAAAAAACCTTGGCTGCATCCTCAAAATCCATTTCTGTGAGTCTGAGAAATTTATCGAATTCATCTTTCACCTTGCGAACGAGAGCCTTAGCCTCATCCTCTTTAGCAGCCTTTATCTTTGAAGATTTCTTTTCCTTTGCATCGCATATAAAATAAGGCTTATCCTGCAAAACTTCCGAAACCTCAGCCCTACATACGCCCTCAACAACAACTCTCATAAAATCGCCGTCAGGAGCTTTGATGACCTGTCGGATGTTTGCTACAACACCCATTCTGTAAAGGTCCTCAGCTTCAGGATTTTCTACATTTATATCCTTTTGTGCAACAAGGAAAATTTTCTGATTGTCGTTCATTGCCGCTTTTACAGCCGCAACAGATTTTTTTCTGCCCACATCAAAATGGAAATTAGTTCCCGGAAAAACAACTATTCCCCTGAGAGCTATTGTGGGAAGTGCTTTATATATCAAGTTAACTGCCATATATACTGTATCATCCTTTATTTCAAATTACGTTTTATTATACATCACACTCATTATTAAATCAATAATTATATGTTAATATATATGCACCTTTACCGAGTAAGAGCCTTTTCAAGTGCATAAAAATTACGGTACATCAGACTTATGTAAGTTTCTCCGCTATTAAAATCCTCTGCAGAAACAACATGACAGGAATACAGAGTTTCAACCGTCGCTCCCGTCTGCTCGCTTATTGACTGTGCTACAATGCCCGTACTCAGGTCAACCTTGAAAACTACCGGTACATTCTCACTTTTCACCTTATCGCAAAGTTCGGCAATTGTTACAGGGTTAATCTCCGCCTGAGCCGAGCAACCCGGAAATGCTGAAAAGTAGCCAAGTGAATATCTTTCAGTAAAATACATAAGAGGAAATCTGTCGCCTATTATGATATATTCTATCTCTCTTCTGTTCATAAGCTCTTTAAACAAATCATCAAGTCTTTCAAGCTCTCTAATAAAGCTGTCTGCATTCGACTTGTATGAGATGCTGTTTTCATCATCCGCTTCGCATATCGCATCAAGAATAGCCTCGGTTATGATAATCGCATTAAAAGGAGATGTCCATACGTGTTCATCATACTGCTCATCAATATGCTCTTCGCTGTGTTTATGAGAATGATCCTCATGCGCCTCGTGCTCATAAAGTTTTACACAGTCCATCATTCTGACTGTTTTTATTTCCTTTTCAACACCGTCAAGAACACCATCAACCCAGTTTTCCGATTCTCCTCCGCCGTAGATAAATACATCACACTGCTCAATTTTCATAATATCACCGGGAGTAGGCTCGTAGGTATGACTTTCCTCACCCGGAGCGAGCAGCATAATAACCTCTGCATCATCCCCTGCAATCTGTCTTGCAAAATCATATGAAGCAAAGCTTGTTGTAACAATTGTAAGTCCATCCTTACGATAGGCTTTAAAGTTTCCGAAGGTCATTGAAAAAATAAAAATCAACGCTGCACCGATACATACCGTCACTTTCATAAGTCTCTTAAACGGGTAAAAACGACTTTTTTTCGGAATATTCGAAATTGTTCCCAATAAAGCAAAGACGCCTAGCATAAAAATATTAACTACAACAACACTGGCTCCCGTCGGAGTTTCGTGACGTATTGACAACAGAAGGCCCGAGAGAAAACAGAACACAGAGACAACAGTTGAGCATACAACCACACTTCTGTAGCTTTTGCAGATTCTCATAGATGTAACCGTTGGAAAAATAACGAGTGACGAAATAAGAAGTGCACCCATCATCCTCATTCCGACTACAATTGCAACTGCAGTAAGAGCCGATATTATCATATTATATGCCGAAACCTTTGTACCCGTAGCCTTTGCAAAGCTTTCATCAAAGGTTACTGCAAAAATCTCATTATATAAAAGTACGAAAAGAGCAATTATTACTACGGAAACAACCGAGCTTATAACAACATCATCCTCACTCATTGTGAGAATACTGCCGAACATATAGTTGTAGATATCAACATTCATGCCGGTAGTAACAGAGGTTGCCATTATACCTATTGCAAGAGCACCCGTTGATATGAGAGCGATAGCAGCATCGCCCTTTATTTTGCCTTTTTCGCTCATTTTAAGAAGCAGAAAGGCAGCAATAATTACAATCGGCAGAGAGAAGTACAAGGGTGCAATATTAACTGCAGACGCTATCGCCATAGCACCGAAGCCGACGTGAGAAAGTCCGTCGCCTATCATCGAGAAGCGCTTAAGAACAAGGCTGACACCCAGAAGTGCGGCACAAAGAGATATAAGAGTACCGACAATCAGGGCACGCACAAGAAACTGCTGAGAGAAAATCAAGGATACAACTTCACTCATTTTGCTTTCCTCCCAAGGTACATTTTATAAAGCTCACTACTTTTGTATTCGTCAACAGTGCCGAAAAAGCTGTCATCTTTTTTAAGGTGAAGAATGCGGTCGGCATATTCGACGGCAGCAAACATATCATGCGAAACCATTACGACTGTGACTCCGTAATCTGAATTAAGTCTGTTTATAAGATGATAAAATTCGTTGGTAACAATAGGGTCAAGTCCCGTTACGGGCTCGTCGAGAAGCAGAAGCTTCTTACCGGCACAGAGAGCCCTTGCAAGAAGTACCCTTTGCTGCTGACCTCCCGAAAGCTCACGGTAACACTTGTTTTTAAGAGAAAGTATATCAAGTTTTTTCATATTTCCGAGAGCTTCCTCTTTGTGCTTTTTAGAAAAGAATATACCTTTTTTCTCAGAAATACAACCCGAAAGCACAACCTCGTACACACTCGCCGGAAAATCCTTCTGTGCAGTTGTCTGCTGCGGAAGATAGCCTATTTCTCCCCCGCCAAGTCCGTCAGATATGTGAAGATGTCCCGATGCTGTCTGCTTAAGACCGAGCATAGCCTTTATAAGAGTACTCTTACCGCTTCCGTTTTCGCCGACTATACACAGGTAATCCCCT
>JAZUAZ010000072.1:0-4093 GCA_045638245.1 Acutalibacteraceae bacterium
ATACTCACGGTTATAGCCTTCTATATCGGTGAATGGCTTGAGTGCATTGAAACAGGTGCAGCATTCGCATGGACAAACATCCACGACAGCACAGAGGGTATGACAATGGCATTCTTCACAATGGCTATGTGTGAAATCTTCCATTCCTTCAATATGCGCTCACAGAGAGGATCTTCTGTAGGTATGGTATTCAAGGGCAGCCATAACGTAGTTCTTTATGCTGCTATGTTCGGTTCCTTCCTTCTTACAACTGCAGTTGTTGAGGTTGACTTCCTTTCAAACCTCTTCGGCTTTGCACATCTTGATCTCAAGGCATATCTTATATCTCTCGGTCTTGCTGTTCTCGTTATTCCCGTTGTTGAAACTGTTAAGGCTATACAGAGAGCTGTTGCTAAGAATAAGTAAAATAAAAAAATCCGCCCGAAGGCGGATTTTTTTATTTCAGAAATTAGAGATTAGTATATAAAAAACTCTCTCGGAATTCCGAGAGAGTTTTTAACGTTATTCAAAAAGCGGTGTTGAAAAATATCTTTCCGCAGTATCGGGAAGAATTGTAACTACAGTCTTTCCCTTGCCGAGCTTCTTTGCAAGCTTGAGTGCCGCCGCAACGTTTGTTCCGCTGCTGATACCACACATTATGCCTTCTTTGATTGCAAGCTGCTTTGCAGTTTCAAGGGCTTCCTCGTCGGTGATTATACAGATATCGTCGTAAATATCTGTGTTGAGTATTTCAGGGATGAAGCCGTCGCCGATTCCCATCTGAACGTGAGTTCCGATTGTGCCGCCTGAAAGTATAGCCGCCTTGTCGGGCTCGATTGCCCATATTTCAATATCGGGATTATACTTTCTGATGGTTTCACCGATACCTGTAATTGTTCCGCCGGTACCGATGCCTGAACAGAAGCCGTGAATGGGTCCGCCGACCTGCTCTATGATTTCCATACCCGTTTCGTTGCGCTGAACCTCGGGATTTGCGGGGTTTTCAAACTGCTGAGGTACGAAAACATTGGGATAGTCCGCCTTGATTCTTAAGGCGAGCTTAAGACAGTTTTCAATACATTCGCCTATATTTCCTGCATCGTGAACGAGGCTTACCTCGGCACCGTAATGCTCCATAAGCTTACGTCTTTCCTCGCTTACAGAGTCGGGCATTATAATCTTTACCTTGTAGCCACGTACCGCACCCACAAGGGCGATTCCTATACCCTGATTGCCGCTTGTAGGCTCAACGATAAGAGTGTCTTTATTTATGAGGCCCTTTTCTTCTGCATCTTTTATCATATTGAAGGCAGTTCTTGTTTTGATTGAGCCGCCTACGTTGAGACCCTCGAACTTCACGAGAATCTCAGCGTCATCAGGACCTGTCATTCTGTTAAGACGGATAAGAGGAGTACTGCCGACCGCATCTAAAATATTATTACAAATCATAAAATACCTACCTAAAAAAATAACTTTGCGGATTATATCACATTATGGAAAAATTTGCAAGGGTTATCCCTAAATATATATGCAAAAGGGTGTCGGACAGCTTTTGTGCCTTAAAAAAGCAAAGGACGGGATGAATACTCCCGTCCTGAGTGTTTATTTTAAAGAAGCCTCTAATCTGTATATGGGCTGACCTAAATCGGAAAAGCGCTTTTCGTACTCGGTTACGATGTTGCCCTCAAATCCGCTGTTGTGAAGGTCGAGACTGATGTTTTTTATCCTGTAATCTGCCGCCGAGTATTCCTCGATAGAAAATTCAAAGAAGTGCATATTATCTGTTTTCTGGTGAATTTCACCGTTTTTCTTAAGAAGCTTGCGATAGATTTCAAGGAAGTATCTGTGTGTAAGGCGGTGTCTTGCATACTTTGCTTTGGGAAAGGGGCAGGAAAAGTTGAGATAGATAAGCTCAACACTGTTTTTTGGTATGTAAGAAGGGAGATACTCCGCACCTAAAGCCATAAAGCGCACATTGGGGAGGTTTTCCTGCTTTGCCTTTTCGCAGGCGGCAACGATAACGTTTTTTACCTTTTCAACTGCGATATAGTTTATATCCGGATTGCGCTTTGCAAGCTCGGTGATAAACTGACCCTTACCGCAGCCGATTTCAAGGTGAAGGGGGTTGCTGTTGCCGAATATCTCCTCGGTGGAAATAAGGCAGTTTATTTCGTCTGCCTTGCTGAAATCTCTGTTTTCGTCCTCGGTTCGGATAAGGTACTCCTCACAACCGTCGAGTCTTTCATCAAGGTATTTCTTTTTTCTCATTCGCATAGGTGATACCCCTTAATCAATATTGATTACGCACTCAAATGCGCTTGCGGTTGCGTCTGCGATTCTGCCGACCTTAAGACTGTCACCGATATTGTAGGCGTTGAAGCCTTCATTCTTAAGCTCCTCGTAAAGACTGTTGTCACTCTTTGCTCCGAGAGAAAGTACGACACTGTCTGCGGGGATTTCCGTACGTACGCCCTTTTTATCCTCTGTTACTATGTAGCAATCCTTAACCTCGAGAAGCTTCTGTGAGGTGTAATATTCGGTACCTTTTTTATCGAGACGGGGCTTGATGTCATCAAGATGCTGCATCCATCCGCCGGGGAAGAGGTTATCTGCCATTTCGACGATACATATGCTGTTGCCCTGCTCTGTAAGAAGCTCTGCGGTTTCAAGACCTGTCATACCGCTTCCGATAACTGCGACCTTTTCGTTTGTGAGCTTTACAGTGCCGTCAAGGATTTCTGTTGTGGTGTATACGTTGTTTCTGTCATAGCCTTCGATGAATTCAGGCTTTACTGCATAAGCACCCGTTGCACAGATAACCGCATAGGGTGACATTTCTGAAAGAAGCTCCTTTGTCGCCTCTGTGCCGAGCTTTATTTCAACGCCGAGCTTTTTGCAGGCAGTGTGAAGGTCCTCGATGCACCAGTAAAGCTTATCCTTGTGAGGAGGCTTTACCGCAAGGTCAACCTGACCGCCGAGTCTGTCGCTCTTTTCAAATACTGTTACCTTAAAGCCACGTTTTGCCATAAGCTCTGCAGCGGTAAGTCCCGCAGGGCCTGAGCCGATGACTGCAACAGTTCTGTTATTGCCGTTTTCCTTGAGCTTATAGCTCTCTCTTCCTACAAAGGGATTGACGGCACAGTGACCGTGGCCTCCGGTGTAGGCGTTATTCTGCATACTTTCAATACAGTAAAGGCAGCAGATACATCTCTTTACATCCTCACTTCTGCCCTCCATTACCTTTTCTGCCCAGTGGGGGTCTGCAATGTGGGGTCTGCCGAGGGAAATCATATCCTGAGTACCCTCCCGAAGCTGAGCCTCAGCCTGCTCGGGACTTCTTATAAGGTTAGCGGCAATAACGGGGATTGATACCGCATTTTTTACTGCCTCGGCCATAAACTTTCTCCAGCCACATTCAAATGACGTAGGCTCAAGCCAGTAGTTGAAGGCATCATAGCCGCCTGAAGAAACGTCGATAGCATCAATACCTGCTTCTTCAAGTCTCTTTGCCATTCTTACACCATCATTAAGGCGGTAGCCTCTGCCCGGATGACCGATGTAGCCGTAGCATTCATCAACGGTAAGACGGACAATTATCGGGAAATCCTCACCGCATTCCTTTCTGATGCCTGCGATGATTTCGAGAAGGAAGCGCATACGGTTTTCGAGTGAGCCGCCGTATTCGTCGGTACGTCTGTTGGTATGAGGTGAAAGAAACTGCTGAAGCAGATATCCGTGGGAGGCGTGAAGCTGAACACCGTCACAGCCTGCCTTCTTTACACGTACTGCACCGTTGACAAAGTCCTGAACAAGTTTTTTGATCTCACTCTTTCTCAGAGCTCTGTTGTTACCGTCGGCAAAGTATACGTTTTCGCACTTTGAGGGTGATACAACTCTCGGTACGATATGATGCTTCATAAGAATTTTACCAGCGGGTACAACGGAATAAAGCATATCTTCAAAGCGGGGGATAAGCTTTTCACCGAGAATACTCATAGGAAGGGTATCCATAAGAAGAGCCATATTCTGTCTGCCGGGGTGATGAAGCTGAACGAACAGCTTTGAGCCGTGCTTATGTATACGGTCTGCGAGCTCCTTCATTTTTTCTATCTGA
>JAZUAZ010000073.1:0-5143 GCA_045638245.1 Acutalibacteraceae bacterium
CGAGTCCTGTTTGAGGCGCCAAAATTAAAAGGACATCTTCGGATGTCCTTTTAATTTTTACATTTCAAGTAGAAATCAAATATGCAACTTCATGGTTAACAGCCGCGTCGCGAGCTGTTAACTGCATCGTCACCGAAGCGCTCGCAGTGCGAGAAGAAGCGAGGTCAGGATGGCGCAGCGGTCGAAATTCATAGGCGCTCCAAGCCGTTATGAATTTCGGGCACCGCAAGAGTGGGTGTCACAGGTTCGTACATTTCTCTAATGGCTAATAAGACTCAAACTAACGATGAGATTATTGATTTTTTCATGGAAAAGTGTATAATTTAATTAAGGCGGTGAGTTTGTGAAGTGGTATTATAAAATCTTTGTCGTTTTGGCTATAATTCTTTTTTCTCCATTTATATTGATTGGAATAATCATAGCATCGATATCATATTTGTTTGAAATACCTAAAAATATGAGAGAATATAAAAATTCTCAATATTATGCTGATTTTCATTTGCCGTACAAAAGATTTAGATTGTATTCGCCGGAATACATATTCTATAACAATGCTAAATTAAGAAACTTGCCAATGAATTATATAATACAAGAAAATGGATTAGAGTGCTTTTTATTCAATGACTCTGTTTATTTATTCCCAGATTTTGATCAGCTTGATTTTAATGTGGATAAGTTAGAATGGGAAGCAGATTATGATGGCGATTGGAAAAAGTTTGCTGATTCATTTGAAAATATCATTTCAAAATTAAATAACGAGTTAATGGTATATCCAATAAAATTGTTAGTTGAACGCAGGATGTTTCCAATGACAGATTTGAATGACATAGATATTCCTGAATGTGTTTTTCTTACTTGGAATTACGAAAATACTTTTGAAAACGAAGATTCACAGCTTAAATTAAAGGTTCCTGTAAATTCAACTGAACTTTATGAAATGATGAAGCAAACCTCTTTTTTACGCGGTGAGTTTTATGTTTCGGATGAAGATAATATTATCTGGGATTTATATGATGGGATTCAGATTAATATTAGTGTTGATCCGTCAGATTGTTGTATTGGTATTCGTAAAAAAAGGTCGAATATTATAATGAGCGAAATTACACATTGGCATCCAACTATATTTGAGATATATGATGCAGTGTGTAAGTTAGGTATGAAAGGGAATATTCTTTTGATAAATAAGTTTATGTTAGGAGATTCTGTTTTATATATTGGTTGCAAAGAGAATTGTCCTTACAAAGAAAATAAAAGATATTCTGCCGGTAAAATGTATTACTTTGAAACAAAATAATATTTGTATTTTGTTTTGACTGTATCAAGGGGTTCGAAATCGGGGGCGAACACAAAAAAGGATAGATACTCATTTGGGTATCTGTCCTTTCTCTTTTCTCTACTTACAGTAGGTTGTTTTTTTGTTTCATCACGGCTATAATAAAAGCAATACAGTACAGGAGCTGATCAAATGAACACCTACATCACTGCAAAAACCATAAAAAGGCTTCGTGAGGGAAGAGGTCTTACTCAGTCTCAGCTTGCGGAAATTATCGGAGTAAGCGATAAGGCGGTTTCAAAGTGGGAGACCTCGAAGGGTATGCCTGATATTTCGCTTATCGAGCCTCTTGGTAAGGCTCTGGGCGTTTCTGTTATGGAGCTGATGAGCGGAGATACAGTTATAAATAAAAACACATCCTCAAATCTTCTGCGATCAAAATTTTACGTATGCCCTGTTTGCGGAAACATTATTCATTCAATGGGAGAAGCAGTGATAAGCTGCTGCGGTATTACACTCCCCGTACTTGAAGCGGAGGAGCTTGACTGTGACCATTCTGTAACAGTTGAGCAGGTAGAGGACGAAAAATTCATCACAGTACATCACGGTATGACGAAGGCACATTTTATTTCTTTTATTGCTTATGTTACGAGTGACACTATGAGACTTGTCAAGTTTTATCCCGAGGGAAATGCCGAAACGAGAATGCAGTTCAGGGGCAGGGGTTATCTTTATATCTTCTGTAACAGACACGGTCTTATGAAAATGAAAGTCTGAGTGTTACTTTTTAAAAAGTAAAAATACCGTTGCTTTTTATTCTTTTTTGTGATATAATCTCCCACGGTAAAAATGATAAATAGTACGAAAGAGAGAATTCAGATGAAAAAGAACAAAGCTATAGCTCTTTTACCCATCGGGGTATTTGTTACTCTTTATTTATCCCTTGGCATAATTTTTGAGTACGTAATGAAAATTGAGATGGGCTTTTACAGTGTACCCGTTGTAGTAATTTTTATGGTTGCACTTTTTGTTGCGGTGCTTCAGACGAAGGGACAGCCGCTTGAGAAAAAGTTTGAAATTATGGGTAAGGGTGTCGGTGATAAAAATATTGTCACAATGCTTCTCATATTTATGCTTGCGGGTATTTTTGTCGGTGTTGTCGGCAGAAGCTCGGCAGAAAGCGTAGCATATTTTATGCTTTCCGTAACACCTCCCAAGCTTGCTGTTATGGTACTGTTTGTAGTCAGCTGTTTCGTTTCTACAGCTATGGGTACCTCGGTCGGTACGATTACACTTATAACACCTATTGCCGTTGCGGTAGCGGAGGGCTCAGGCTTCTCACTTCCTCTTTGTGTCGGTACTGTTGTAGGTGGTGCAATGTTCGGTGATAATCTTTCCTTTATTTCGGATACAAGTATTGCCGCATGTAACGGTCAGGGCTGCAAGATGAAGGATAAATTCCGTACCAATCTTGCGATAGTTGTTCCTGCTGCCATAGCAACCCTTATTCTTATAGGTGTACTTTCCCTCGGTGAGGATATTCCCGAAAAGATTACGGGTGAGTACAATATGATACAGATAATTCCCTATGTGCTTGTTCTCATAAGCGGAATTGTGGGTGTCAATGTATTTCTTACTCTTCTTATCGGTATTTTATCGGGAAGTGCGATTATGCTTCTTACAGGTGCCGTACAGGTACAGGAGCTTCTCGCAAATATGGGTGCAGGTGCATCGGGTATGTTTGAAACCTCAATGGTAGCAATTCTTGTTGCGGCTATGGGAGCTCTTATAAAGTATAACGGCGGCTTTGACGCTCTGCTTTCAGGCATCCGTCGTGTATTCAAGGGTAAAAAGAGCGGTCAGCTCGGTATTGGTCTTCTTGTAACTCTTATAGATATTGCAACTGCAAATAATACTGTTGCAATCGTAATGGCAAACCCCATTGCAAGTGAAATGGCAAAGGATTACGGTATTTCAAGCAGAAAAACCGCATCACTTCTTGACACCTTCTCCTGTATTGCTCAGGGCTTCCTTCCCTACGGTGCACAGATACTTGTTGCAGTTTCTGCAGTAACCACTCTCGGTAAGGAAATCTCTGCTTTTGATATAATCGGTACACTTTATTATCCGATGATGCTTCTTTTAAGCTCACTTCTGTTTATTTTTGTTATACCTGAGAAAAAGAAATAAATCCGACCGCCCATTTTCGGGCGGTCCTTTTATGTATAAGCCTTGAAAACAGTGCATAAAATATTATAAAAACAAGAAAGAGGTATTTTATGAAAAGGCTTAATCTACCGTGTCTGATTTTTTATATAGTGTCAGCAGAAGCTATAGGCGGATTGTCGGCACTTATAACGGGCCGTTTTTCATCATTTTTTGATACCTACAAGGCTCCGCCTTTATTACCTCCCGGGTGGCTTTTCCCTGTAGTGTGGGTAATACTTTATGCCCTTATGGGATACTCGGCTTACCTTGTAAGTGTCTCAAAGGCTGAATCTGATAAAATAAAGTGTGCTATGACTATCTACTGGGTACAGCTCGCCTTCAATTTTTCCTGGAGTATAATTTTCTTCCGCTTAGAATGGCTATGGGGCGCAACTGCTGTAATCATAGGTCTGCTTTTACTGATAGCAGCAATGCTTTTGCTTTTTTCAAGAGTGGACAAAAAAGCGGCGCTTCTTAATATACCATACCTTGTGTGGGTAGCCTTCGCTACTTATCTTAATATCGCTACTGCGGTTATAAACTGAAAAAAGGAGAAGGAAGCACCTTCTCCTTTTTTTATAAATCGTCTGCATCCTGTATGGGCTTTTCAAAAGCATCCTCGGGCACACCTGTGTAAGAGCCGAGAACATCACTCGGGACACGTGAGGTCGGAATATCCTCATTTTTCCTGAGAAATTTATCCGAATCGATATTTTTATTGGTTGCCTTGTTATCTCTGTGAGAGTGGCGGAAGGATTTTCTTTTATCCATAATTATCACCTCGGTAACAGTTTTCCCTTTTAAGACTAATTTATATTGTAAAATAATAAAAAAATATGTAAAATAGATGCAACAGATTGTAAGTAAAAATACTCTTATCAGGTGAAGGTCAGGTGATGAATATATGAGCTCAGTATTTATTGAAAACCTTGTTTTACGCTCTCAGCTAGGGGATACTCAGGCTTTCGGGGAGCTTTACGAAATGTTTTCCAAAGATATGTACCGCTTTGCCTGGTATTACACGGGTAATAAGTACTTAGCCGAGGAAGCGGTCAGTGAAGCGGCGCTTTCAGCCTTTGAGAATATCCTTTCGCTTAAGAAAACATCAAGCTTTAAAACGTGGCTTTTTAAGATTCTCTATAATGAGTGTAAAAAAATGCAGAAAAGCAAAATAATATCAGCATCCTTTTCCGATTACAGCGAAGAATCTGAAACTCAGTACATATCGGATGATGCGGATGAGGTAATTGCTCTGAGAAATGCTCTCGGAAGGCTCAGCGATGAAGAAAGAGAAATACTTATACTTCATTATTCCTGCGGATATTCTTCGAAGGAAATCAGCACAATCACGGGAATAAGAGCTACTACCCTTCGCTCAAAAATCAGCAGAGCAACAGAGAAGCTGAGAAATTTTTTAACCGAATAAGGAAGGTGAGCTAAATTATGAAAGAAAAACCTATAAAAGAAATATTTGATTCTGTACCCGAAAAACCTGAAGGTCTTTCAAAGGAAAGTATTATAGAAAAAATAGAAGAAAGGGGAATAAAGCCCAAAAAAACGCAGACAAAAAAGGATAATTCATTCCTTTTTATTGCAGCTACCTTTACAGTGCTGCTCATAGGTGCACTTGCTCTTACCGGCTCCTTCGGAAGCAAAGCTCCC
>JAZUAZ010000074.1:0-1821 GCA_045638245.1 Acutalibacteraceae bacterium
GGTACGGAATGATACTGCTTATCGGCGACAAAAGCCTTCACGGAAAGAGACTCAACCTTTTTAAAAAGATAGGGATTGAGCGTTTCCTCAAAGCGTGAAAGCTTTGCTATCATTTTTTCGTAATGTTGTTTACAAAGCATAACATATCTCCTTTATCATTCTTCAATAAATATATCAAAGTTATCTGCAGAGAGGTATTCCTTCTCTCCGTTTTCATTTATATGGGTGAAATCTTCATCAGTAAGAATAAATTCTACCTTTGCCTCTTCACCCCTTGCAAGACTTATTTTCTTAAAGCGTACAAGTGATTTTAAGGGCTGGTTGACCCCGTTGTTTTCTGATTTGAAAAGCCTTATAACCTCTTTGCCGTCAAAATCACCTATATTTTTTATCGTAACAGATACTTTTAAATTGCCGTCAGAATCTTCTGTTCGCAGTTCACCGTAATCAAACTGTGTATAAGACAAGCCGAAGCCGAAGGGATATTCGGGTGTACCTTCAAAATATCTGTAGGTGCGGTTTTTCATGGAGTAATCGTTGAAATCGGGCAAATCTTCCGTTGATGAATAAACGGTAACAGGAAGCCTTCCGCTCGGTGAATACTCACCGAACAGCAGTTCGGCTATCGCCTTGCCGCCAAGCTCTCCGGGATACCAGCAGTTTAAAATTGCATCTGAAAGCTCCTTTGCCTCACCGAAGGCTACCGCACCGCCGCAGAACATAAGAAGAATCACCTTGTCGTTTACTTCTCTTACCGCCTTCAGCAGTTCAAGCTGAGCGTCGATTATCTCGATAGTCTTTCTGTCTCCTGCACAGTAAGGGTTATTGGCGTCACCCTCTTCACCCTCGTAGGTTGCATCAAGTCCGAGACAGACTATGGCAACATCACTGCTTTCAGCAAGACTGACAGCCTTTTTAAGAAGACTTCTCTTTTTCTTGAAGAACTTGCAGCCCTGTTCATAGCTGACACTTGCACTGTCACCAAGGTAATCACTTATACCCCTCAAAACAGTGTGATACTCCTTCGGAAAACCGTTATAGTTTCCGAGAAGCACCTCTTTACTGTCACCGTTGACACCGACGACTGCAACCTTTTTGATTTCTTCTTTTTTCAGCGGCAGCAGACCGTTATTTTTAAGCATAACAATGCTTTCACGTGAAGCTCGTAAAGACAGTTCTCTGTGCTTATCGCAGGCCACAACCGAATAATCAATACCGTCATATTCCGTACCCTCGTCGAACATACCAAGCCTGAACCTTGTCTTAAGAGTGTTATACAGAGCCTTATCAATATCCTGCTCGCTTATCAGGTCCTCCTCATAAGCGTCGATAAGATGCTTATAGATATCACCGCAGTTCAGGTCACAGCCGTTCTTAAGAGATACTGCCGCTGACTCGGTATGATCTGCAGTATAGCGGTGATACTTTTTTATATCGTATATTGCACCGCAATCGGATACCACGTGTCCCTTGAAGCCCCATTTGCCGCGAAGAAGGTCATTGAGAAGATAACCGTTGCAGCAGCAGGGTACTCCGTCAAGAGCGTTGTATGCACCCATAACCGCCTCAACCTCACCTTCCTTCACACAAGCCTCAAAGGCAGGCAGATAGGTCTCGTATAAATCCTTTTTTGAAACGCTGACATCATATCCGTGTCTTGTATCCTCGGGGCCTGAATGCACCGCAAGATGCTTTGCACAGGCGGCAGTACGAAGATGCTTTGCACCGTTATTCTGAAGTCCCTTTACAAAGGCAACGCCAAGCCTTGAAGTAAGGTACGGATCCTCTCCGTAGGTTTCCTGACCTCTCCCCCAGCGCGGA
>JAZUAZ010000075.1:0-3272 GCA_045638245.1 Acutalibacteraceae bacterium
CGAAATGACTGAAGGTTACTGCACAAGAATGGCTCTCGACGCTGACGACCAGGTTATCGGTTATGAATTCGTTTCTCTCGGCAAGATGACTGACTTCATCAAGAAGGGCATGGAACCGAACGAAGCATACGAAAAGTCCAAGGGTACATACGGCCGCTTCGCTGACGCGGTTAAGTATATCGACCCGCGTAAGGAATAATAGAGGAGGTAGGAAGAATGGCTAAGTTTGAAGGTTACGAAAGACGTGAAGCGAAAATTCTCGCTTGTCTGAAAGAATACGGCATTTCCTCTATTGATGAATGTAAGGAAATTTGCGATGCAAAGGGTATTGATCCCTATAAGATCGTTGAAGAAACCCAGCCCATCTGTTTTGAAAACGCTAAATGGGCATACGTTGTAGGCGCAGCTATCGCAATCAAGAAGGGATGCACCAAGGCTTCCGATGCAGCTGCTGCTATCGGTATCGGTCTTCAGAGCTTCTGTATCCCCGGTTCAGTTGCTGACAACCGTCAGGTTGGTCTTGGCCACGGTAACCTCGGCAAGATGCTTCTTTCAGAAGAAACAGAATGCTTCTGCTTCCTTGCAGGTCACGAATCCTTCGCAGCTGCTGAAGGCGCTATCAAAATCGCTCTCAACGCTAACAAGGTTAGAACTCAGCCCCTTCGCGTTATCCTCAACGGTCTCGGCAAGGACGCTGCTATGATCATCTCAAGAATCAACGGCTTCACATACGTACAGACCGAATTTGATCCTTACTCAGAAACCGTTAAGGTTGTTAAGGAAACAGCTTACTCAAACGGTGACAGAGCAAAGGTTAAGTGCTACGGCTCAGACAACGTACCCGAAGGTGTTGCTATCATGAAGCTCGAGAACGTTGGTGTTTCTATCACAGGTAACTCAACTAACCCCACACGTTTCCAGCATCCCGTTGCAGGTACCTACAAGAAGTGGTGTGTTGAGAACGGCGTAAGCTACTTCTCAGTTGCATCAGGCGGCGGTACAGGCCGTACACTTCATCCCGACAATATGGCAGCAGGTCCCGCTTCCTACGGTATGACAGACACAATGGGCAGAATGCACTCAGACGCACAGTTCGCAGGTTCTTCATCAGTTCCCGCTCACGTTGAAATGATGGGCCTTATGGGCGCAGGTAACAACCCCATGGTTGGTATGACTGTTGCATGTGCAGTTGCTATTGAAGAAGCAAGTAAATAAGAGCTTCACGGCACTTTGCTTGTAAAATTCAAATTTAATCATTGATAAAAAAGTTAGACACATCATTTGACGGTTTTACGTTATGATGTGTCTATCTTTTTTTATGTGAATGTGAGGAATTTTTATGAATAAACCGAAGATGAAAGCAACCAAAACACTAACGTTCAAAGAAGGTTGTGACAAGTATCTTGAATACTGTCGGCAGAGGAATTTAAGAGAGGGAACTATCAATCATTACAGACAGAGCTACACTCAGTTTTATAAATTCTTCGACCCGGATACTCCTATAGAAGAGTTCGATGAAGATGCTTACAAGAGATATGTTCTTCACCTGAAGGCTACTCTTAATAACGATGTCAGTATTAATCCTTATGAAAAAATTTATTTTACTTAATATCAGTGTTGGGTTAATATGAAACAAACGCCCTTGACTTTTTACGGTCAGGGGCGTTTGTTATAACCACACTATTTGTTTATCTGCTGAGCATTATCTCTTTTGTTTCACCTTCATTAAAAGTAATTGTCTGTTCTTCACCGCCGTAAACACTGACTTTGATTGTCTGTGCCTTGTCACTTGTAATCGTAACCGTAACGGTATCGGCATTCCACACAAGGTCAACCTCTGCATTTGTTCTTGCACGAAGTCCTTCAATGCTGCCCTCACTCCATTCAGCGGGAAGTGCGGGTAATGCTTCGATTACGCCTGTGTTTGAGTAAAGGAGCATTTCGTCAATAATACCGATTGTACCTATGCTTGTATCGGTGCAGAACACACCCCAACCGTCGTGGGTATTGTGGTCGGTCATCATTGATGTGTAATAGATGTTATCTGCCATAAGAGCCATAAGAGAGTTGTAGCAGGAATCTGCATTCTTGAGTCTTGCGGCTACAAGTGCTTTATGTACCCAACCGTGAGATGCGATATCGTCTTCGCCTTCGTTTTCTCTGTTACGGTTTTCAATAGCCTGATTGCATGCATCTACAAGCTCGGGATTGTCCTGCGTTTCGAATGCCGGCCATGCAGGATAAAGGTGGCTGATGTGACGGTGCTTATTGTTTTCCTCGTATTCCTTCATTGCCCATTCGCAAAGAGCACCGCTTTCATCGTACTCGTATTCGGGAAGAAGAGCCATAAGGCTTTCCCATTTTGCAATTCTTTCCTCGTAGCCTTCAGCAGCAACAATCTTTTCCATTTCAATTGTCATACGAAGACCGTCTCTTGCGGCGGCAATATCCATAGTTGAGTTTGCGGTAATTGTTGAATCATAGTCACCTAGAGGATAGTTTTCGGGCGAATATGAAGGGATGATAAGATATCTTTCGCCGGGTTGAAGTTCAGTTTTGCCTTCTTCGTATTTTGCATTACCGTCAACGTCGGTGAAGTACTCGGGAGTGCAGAGCTGCTCCCAGAAGTTTGCCTGCTTAGTAAGAAGAGGAAGAAGAATATCCTTTTCAAGGTCAAGCATTTCACCGTTATATTCTATAGTACGGTTACCGTAACACTGCCAGAATTCGTAGATGGGAAGAAGCATCCAGGAAGCACCTGCATTCCAGTACTGGAACGGGTACCAACGGCTGTATTCAACCATCATAGCTCTGTCACCGTCGGTGTTGACGGGTACCTGAATGGCATCGGTCATACCGTAAGTCTTGGCGGCATTTTCCTCCCAGTCGGGAATCTGCTTGAGTACGAATTTAATGTAGCTTTCGCCCGCATCGTAAATGTTACCTGTATTCATACCCGATGACTGAAGGTTTACGTTGGCATCCATTGTGTAAATGCCTCGCCAACCACTATTCCATTCACCCTGCCACATGCCGCAAAGTCTTGGGAATGATGTGCCTGCACAGCAAATCTGTGCGTATCTTCCCTGATTATAGGCTCTTTCCACAAGAGAAGGAAGAAGAGTATCACTTCTCTGCTGAAGTGCGATAAGATGCTCGTTTGCCACTTCTTCATAGCCGTCACTGCCAAGGTCGAGTTTAACCGTATTGAATAGTGCTGAATGCTTTGCAGCGTGAGGAGCAAGAGCCTTGTCATAGCTGAACTTACCGTC
>JAZUAZ010000076.1:0-1596 GCA_045638245.1 Acutalibacteraceae bacterium
TCGTCAGGTGAAATCATCATTGTGTTTTCGGGTGTGAACTTTATGTCGTTATTGAGGCTCTTGGCAATAGCCTTGATCATCTGATAGGTGGGGGATACACTTTCGAAGCCGATCTTGATTGCATTCTGGATTCTGGGGTCGTGAGCATCGAAGGTGATAATGTTGCTTACGCCCATATTTTCGAGCTCCTGAAGTGCGAGAGCGCAGTCAAGGGATTCTCTTGTGGTTCTTCTGTGCTGTCTGCCCTCATAGAGCATAGGCATAATAACAGTAATTCTTTTTGCTTTACCTGCACAGGCTGAGATAACTCTCTTGAGGTCAGCAAAGTGATCGTCGGGACTCATGGGAACCTGAAGGGGTTCGCCGTTTGCATCTTTAAGGTTATACATCTTATAGGTTACGCTGTAGTTGAAGCAATCGCTGATGATGAAAAGGTCATATCCTCTGATTGATTCGTTGATAACACCCTTACCCTCACCGGTTGAGAATCTCGGGAAGGTTGCATCAAGAATGTAGGAATCTCTGTGGTAGCCCTTGAGATGGAGATTGCTATGCTCCTTTTCGTATTTTTCTCTGCATTCAACAATCTGGTCGCTTACCTTTTTTGCAAGCTCCTCACAGCCTCTCATAGCAATGATGCCGAGTCTGCCCTGAGGAATGGTATCAAGATATTCTGTTAAAGATGTTGGTGACATAAAATTTACCCCCGTGTCCGTTATTTTAGTTTTACATATATATTTTACTTTTTTCTACAAACTTTTCAATAGATTTTTGGTAATTAACAGTTAAAATTATATTGTTTATTTTATAATATATTTTGTGCATTTTAACAGTTTATATAACAACATGTGCAAAATGGGGTGCTCAACAGAAAAAAGTGTATAGCACTGTATTGACATCGGTTGATTTTACCTTTATAATTTGAAATTGAAAATCATTTTCAGTTTGAGGTGTATTATGTCGAATTCAACATACAACACAAAGCAAAAAAGAAGTATACTTCAGCTTCTTGAAAACAATAAAGAAAGACAGTTCAGTTGTGATGAAATAACTGAATTGCTGAAAAATAACGGAACTCCCGTCGGAAAAACAACCGTATACCGTTTTCTTGACTGTCTTGAAAAGAGCGGTCAGGTACGAAAGTACACCGATACAAGCAGTAAAATTTCATCGTTTCAATACATAGACGGTCAACTCAACTGTCAGGAGCATATGCACCTTCGGTGTATCCATTGCGGCGGACTTGTTCACCTCGGATGTGAGTTTATGTCTGAGGTAGGAAAACATATTCTTGAGCATCACAAATTCAGGGTAGACAACTCTAAAACGGTCATCCTCGGTGTTTGTGAAAACTGTGCGGGAGAGGTGTAATATGTCGGTAATAAGCTGTAAAAACGTATATCTCAGTTATGAGAACAATACTGTAATTAACAACCTTAACTTTGAGGTTTCGCAAGGGGATTACCTGTGTATAGTCGGCGAAAACGGAAGCGGTAAGAGTACTCTTATAAAGGCTATGCTCGGTCTTAAGCAGACAGCATCGGGACATCTTCACATATCTGACGGACTTGGCGGGGGAGAAATAGGCTATCTTCC
>JAZUAZ010000077.1:0-2692 GCA_045638245.1 Acutalibacteraceae bacterium
CTTATACCGCCGACAAAGTCAATTCTTTTATCTGTTCTCGGATCGGAAATGCTGAAGATAGGAGTGATGCAGTTATTCTGCAGAATGGAAACATCGAGTCTGTCAACGGGGTCATTTTCGTCGAAGGTACCTTCCTTTGCGGTAAGCTTATACCATTTTCCGTCAAGGTACATACCGAAGGTGTGCTTTGCTTCAGGCTTGTACTGATCCTCTCCGCTATAGCTTTCAAGTGTGAATTTTTCACTGAGTTTTTCAAAAAGCTCCTCAGGAGTAAGACCGTTAAGGTCCTTGATAACACGGTTGTAATCCATAATCTCAAGCTCGTTTTCGGGAAAGGCAACTGCAAGGAAGAAGTTGAATTCCTCGTTGCCGTTGAAGTCGGGATACTGTTCACGTCTCTTTTGTCCCACTCTTACCGCGGAAGCGCAACGGTGGTGTCCGTCTGCGATATAAAGGTAATCTGTGTCGGAAAACAACTCAGAGAGTCTCTCGTTTACCCTGTCGCAGTCAACGACCCAAACGGTGTTTGCGACGCCCTCATCTGTCACGAAATCGTAAACGGGAGAGTGGCATTCCTTCCATGCATTTATGATGTCCGAAAGGGCATCATTTTTTCTGTAGGTAAGGAAAATCGGACCCGTATTAGCGTCGCAATAATCAACGTGACGGATACGGTCAGCCTCCTTGTCAGCTCTTGTGAATTCGTGCTTTTTGATGATGTTGTTCATATAATCGTCGATTGAAGCACAGCCAACAAGACCTGTCTGGCTTCTTCCGTTCATAATCTGACGGTAGATATAAAAGCAGTTTTTCTCATCATTTTTGCATATACCCTTGCTTTCGAGGGTGTCGAGGTTTTCTCTTGCTTTAAGATAAACCTGCTCGCTGTATAAATCGGTACCCTCGGGAAGGTCGATTTCAGCCTTGTCAACGTGAAGGAAGGAGAGGGGATTATCCTTTGTCATCTCCTTTGCCTCGGCACTGTTCATAACGTCATAGGGAAGTGCACCCACCTTATCAGCGTACTCGGGTACGGGTCTTAAAGCCTTGAAGGGCTTGAATATTGCCATAAAAACATCTCCTTTTATCGCTGAGCTTCTGCTCAGGCACATACATTATTATTTTAAGTCTTTTATGATTTTTTGTCAATGTATATTTCGTCACAGAATGCAAATGATGATAAAAAGAAAGAAGGTATACTATGTCAATTTCAAAAGAAGAGTACGGAAGAATGACTAAAAGGGCCGCTCCACGCTCTCCCGTACTTGCCGATTGTCTGTGGGCGTTTTTTGTGGGTGGCTTCATCTGCGCTTTGGCAGAGGGGATATATATATGGATGGACTTTTACGGCCTCAGCGAAAAGGAGGGACGCTCCGTTGCGATGATTGTTATTATAGTACTGACCGCGATTCTTACCGCCGTGGGAGTATTCGATAATATAGCAAAATATGCGGGTGCGGGTACTATGGTACCAATATCAGGCTTTGCAAACTCGGTGGTAGCTCCTGCTCTCGAATTCAAGGCTGAAGGCAAAATTACGGGTACCGCGGCACAGATGTTTTCCATAGCGGGTCCTGTTATTGTTTTCGGCTGCTCAAGCGCGGCGGTGTACGGGCTTATAGTGTATCTGATAGGCTGAAAGGAGAAAAGCAATGGCAAAACGAAAAGGAAAAACGGTTATATTAGACAGTAAGCCTTCAATAAGGGCAAATGCCGCTGCAGCAGGTAAAAAGGAGTCTGAAGGGCCTTTAGGCAAGGAATTCGACAAGATTTACGAGGACACAACCTTAGGTGAGGACTGCTGGGAAAAGGCAGAAAGCGGTCTTCTTAAAACAGCGGTATGTACTGCGATAGAAAAGGCGGGAAAGTCTCTTGAGGAGATTGATGCCGTATATTCGGGCGACCTTCTTAATCAGTGCATAGGCTCCACCTTCGGATTGAGGGAGCTTAACCTGCCCTTTTGCGGTCTTTACGGCGCCTGCTCAACCATGGCTCTGAGCCTTATAGGGGCTTCTCTTGCCATAGAAAGCGGTGGCTTTAACTGTACTCTTGCCGCCACAAGCTCCCACTTCTGCTCAGCGGAAAAGCAGTTCCGCTATCCGCTCGAGTACGGAGGACAAAGACCTCCCACATCGCAGTGGACGGTTACGGGTGCGGGCGCGGCAGTGCTTGAAGGTGTAAAGGGAGATTATCCCTACATTGACAGTGTTCACATAGGCACAATTCAGGATTTAGGTGTAACCGATGCGAATAATATGGGCGCGGCAATGGCGCCCGCCGCAAGAAAGACCATATCCGATTTTCTTCGTGACACAAGCACCTCCCCCTCGGATTATGACCTCATCCTTACGGGGGATCTGGGAAGTGTAGGCAGTGAGCTTTTGCACGAGCTTCTTATTAAAGAGGACGGTATTGATATTTCATCGGTACACAAGGACTGCGGACTTCTTATTTACGACAGAGAGGCTCAGGATGTACATTCGGGCGGATCGGGTTGCGGATGCAGTGCATCGGTACTCTGCTCATATATACTCAACGGTATGAGAAGGGGAGAATACAATAATATTCTCTTTATAGCTACGGGTGCGCTAATGTCTCCCGTATCCTCACGCGAAGGAGAAACCATACCCGGAATAGCACATCTTGTAAATATACGAAGGGGGAGAAGTTGAATGAATATTCTTAAGGATCT
>JAZUAZ010000078.1:0-5855 GCA_045638245.1 Acutalibacteraceae bacterium
ACACCGTTGCCTCTTCCGAGAGGCTCTACGCCGTAGATTTCAACAGGGTCTGCAAGGAAGGGCGTAAACATACCAAGGGAATTTGAGCCGCCACCTACACAGGCAGTAACCGCATCGGGCATAATGCCTGTCATTTCGAGAAACTGCTCACGAGCCTCTATACCGATAATTGACTGAAAATCACGTACCATTTTCGGAAACGGGTGAGGACCTGCTGCAGTACCAATACAATAAATAGCATCTTTATACTCTTTAAGATATGCTTCAAAGGCTGCATCACAGGCTTCCTTGAGTGTTTTAAGACCTCTTGTTACAGGGACAACGTTTGCACCGAGCATCTTCATTCTGATTACATTGGGATGGTGCTTTGCAATATCAACCTCACCCATGTACACGTCACATTCCATACCGAAATATGCCGCTGCAGTTGCAATGGCAACACCGTGCTGACCTGCACCTGTTTCTGCGATGATTTTTTTCTTTCCCATATATTTTGCAAGAAGACCTTCGCCCATACAGTGGTTTAATTTGTGAGCGCCTGTGTGGTTAAGATCCTCACGCTTGAGATAAATCTGGCAGTTGCCGAAAAGCTTTGAAAGTCTTTCGCAGTGATAAACAGGAGTAGGTCTGCCCTGAAATTCCTTTCTTATTCTGCGAAGCTCGTTGATAAACTGTGCCGAATGGCAGATTGCTTCATAGGCATCGTCTGCCTCCTTGAAGGCTTCGATAAGCTCAGGTGCCTGATATGAGCCGCCGTATTCACCGAAATAGCCGTCCTTTGAAGGGAACTGCTTGAGGTAATTTTCAAAATCTCTGTAATTGTTCATAGTAAAGTCTCCTTTTCGTGCTTTTCCTTGTGTACGTAATCTGGCGGGGTGCCGTTACTTCACAAAGGAAAAATATCCTTTATAAAACAAAAAGCTTCCGTCCCGATAGGAACAGAAGAACTGCAAGCCACCTATATGGTAATACGTACTGACATACGCTCTCTGCTGTAACGGTCAGAGCTCCGTCGGCGCCTACTGTAATTTCGGGCCGCCCTCACAAGTCCATTCACATCGGATTCCGCTGTCACATTACACCGCCCGTGACTCTCTGTAAGCTTTATCGTGATGCTACTACTCTTGTTCATCGGTTTAACTTATTAAAGTATAAGGATATCATAAATCAAAAATCAGCATTTGTCAAGTTGTTTTTTAAAATTAAATATGTACTTTGGAAAAATGGAGATAATGTTTTTTACGTTTCAATAATGCATCAGCCGTGATAATGAACAAGCTTATGCTTCGTCGCTTTATGAGGGTATCAGCCTTCGGGGGAGAGACGGCATCCGAAGACTGACTGAATTTTTCAACTTTCTGTTTTTCACTGTAAACAAAAGTAAAAACTGACCTTTTTCAAGGTCAGTTTTTTTATCAGCCGATTTCTATGATACGTATAATATTTTCAATCTCGGATATGTTTTCAATAAGACTTCCGTCAGCTTTTTCGGGTATTTCGATAAGAGTACATGCATAATCACCCTTGGAGCTGTTTGCAAGATGGTCGATGTTGATGCCTTCAGCAGAAATCTTTGAGGTTATCTGACTGATGATGTTAGGTACATTCTTGTGAAGAACAAGGATTCTGTAGCCGCCGCTTCGGGGAAGTGAAATTGCGGGGTAGTTCACACTGTTTGTGATGTTACCGTTCTGAAGGAAATCGTCAAGCTGATGAGCAGCCATAACAGCACAGTTATCCTCTGATTCGAGTGTTGATGCGCCGAGATGGGGGATAGTAACAATCTTGTCGCACTTAACGGTTTCTTCTGTGGGGAAGTCTGTTACGTATGCGGCAACCTTACCGCTTTCGAGTGCTTCAATCATATCCGCAGTGTTTACAAGGTCAGCACGTGAAAGATTAACGATTCTTACGCCGTCCTTCATTTTTGCGATTGTTTCCTTGTTGATCATACCCTTTGTATCCTTTGTTGCGGGCACGTGAAGGGTGATATAGTCTGACTTCTCATAGATTTCATCATAGGATGAAGCCTGAGCAATTGAACGTGAAAGATGCCATGCTGCACTGATTGTGATAAAGGGGTCATGACCGAGAACCTTCATACCGAGGCTCTTTGCGGTGTTTGCAACCATACCGCCGATAGCGCCAAGACCGATAACACCGAGGCTCTTTCCGAGAAGCTCGCAGCCACCGAAGGCACCCTTGCCCTTTTCAACCTGCTTTGCAACATCCTCACCTGTAAGATTCTTAGCCCACTTGATACCGCCGTAAATATCTCTTGATGCAAGAAGAAGAGCGGCAACGGTAAGCTCCTTAACACCGTTTGCGTTTGCACCGGGTGTATTGAAAACAACAATACCCTTTTCTGCACACTTATCAACGGGGATATTGTTTACACCTGCACCACAGCGTACGATAGCGGTAAGCTTGTAGCCGAAATCCATATCGTGAAGACTTGCGGAGCGTACCATAATAGCATCCGGATTGTCTGTTGCATCGGAAATTGTGTATTTAGCCTTGTCGAGCTCGTTAAGACCGATGTCGGCAATTTTATTCATTGTTTTAATGATTTTCATATCTGTTCTCTCCTGTTCTGAGATTTGCTTATGCCTTAGGATTTTCTGCGGCAAACTTCTTCATAAATTCAACAAGTGCTTCAACGCCTTCATAGGGCATAGCGTTGTAAATTGAAGCTCTCATACCGCCGACACTTCTGTGACCCTTAAGATTCTTGAGACCTGCCTCTGAGGCCTCCTTAGCGAATTTCTTGTCGAGCTCTGCATCGCCTGTTACGAAGGTAACGTTCATCATTGAACGGCTTTCCTTTTCAACGGGAGCAATATAGTAATCCTGACTGTCAAGATAATCGTAAAGTACTGCTGCCTTCTTTTCGTTGAGCTTCTTCATCTCAGCGAGACCGCCGAGCTCCTTTATCCACTCATAAACGAGCTTTGCAACATAGATGCACCAGCAGGGAGGTGTATTGTACATTGACTCGCCCTCTGCCATAAGCTGATAATCGAGCATTGAGGGAGTGATGTCTCTTGCGTTACCGATAAGGTCCTCACGTACGATAACGATTGTGAGACCTGCGGGAGCCATATTCTTCTGTGCGCCTGCGTAGATCATACCGAACTTGCTTACGTCAACGGGCTCGGAAATAATGCAGGAGGACATATCCGCTACAAGAGGAATATCACCTGTATCGGGGACAGCGGGGAACTTTGTTCCGTAGATTGTGTTGTTGTAGCAAACATGAACGTAGTCTGCATCAGCACGGAAGCTTTCCTTTGTTGTTGCGGGAATAGCTGAGAAATTGATATCCTTTGAGGATGCAGCGGCAACAACGTCACCGTACTTCTGAGCTTCCTTGAAAGCCTTTGTTGAGAACTGACCTGAAAGCACGTAGTCGGCCTTACCGTTCTTGTTCATAAGATTAAGGGGTACTGCTGCAAACTGTGTTGAAGCACCGCCCTGAAGGAAAAGCACCTTGTAGTTATCAGGAATTTCCATAATCTCACGAAGGAGAGCCTCTGCCTCCTTGATGATAACATCGTAATCTGCTGAGCGGTGGCTCATTTCCATAACGGACATACCGCTTTCACCGTAGCATACAAGGTCCTTCTGAGCCTTTTCAAGAACTGAAAGAGGAAGCATTGAGGGGCCTGCTGAGAAATTATAAACTCTTTTCATAATGTATCACCTCATAGTGTAATTTCAAAAAAATAATTGCCTTACATTATACTATCTTAACGGAATTATGTCAATCAAAAAACTTTAGCGCACTAAAACTTTGTTAATTTCCACCTAAGACTTTGTGCAACTTTAACCGACTAAACCGTTAAAATCACGTTTGTTGTTGCCTGAAGATGTTTTTTCATTGACAAATTTTACCGATTACTGTATCATTTACTTATCTTTATAAAAGGAGGAAGTAATATGAAGCATACTCTGATTGCATATTACAAAAAAATCATAGCCGCAATTATGTCTGTTCTTCTTTCACTGGGCATCTGCTCCGGCGGAAACGGTGATACAGACGGCGTTGTAAGAGGTGAGGAAAATACAGTTTCCGCCTATGACGTTGAAAAATCCGACTATCAGCTCAGCATTGATGCCGCTGATGAGGTACACGAAATAAGCGACCTTCTCTACGGTATTTTCTTCGAGGATATCAACTTTGCCGCTGACGGCGGTCTTTACGCCGAGAAGGTAGTTAACCGTTCATTCGAATACGGTGAGCTTGCACAAGACGATGAGCTTCACGGCTGGAGCGGTGTCGGCACGGCAGAGTACAAGGTTAATGTCGGTGACACTGACGGCGGTCTGAATGTAAACAATACCAACTACCTTATTATCAACAACACCTCAGACGAAAAGAGCGGTGTTGCCAACAAGGGCTTCCTTGAGGGTATGGCTATCGAAAAGGGCATTACATACGACTTTTCAGTATATGCAAAGGCTCTCTCGGATTATGACGGAGATATAACCGTACGCCTCGTTGCAAACGGCAATATTGCCGCAGAATCAAAGGTTTCCGGCATCGGTACGGAATGGGCAAAGTACGAAACAACACTCACACCGGACACAACTGCAACAAGCGGAGTTTATCTTCAGGTGCTCATCGGCAAGGGTGAGGTCGCACTCGATATGGTTTCACTTATGCCTCCCACATACAAAAATCACGGCATGAGAATCGACCTTGCAGAAAAGCTTGCTGAGCTTGAGCCTGCATTCCTTCGTTTCCCCGGCGGATGTATCATTGAAGGCTACGATAAGGAAACCGCTTTCAGCTGGAAGGATTCAATCGCAACCGGCCCCGACGGTCTTCCTCTTGAATTCAACGGCAAGTACGGTGATATTGCCGCACGTCCCTACGGCACAAACCTCTGGACAAATATAGGCATTACAGAAGATCCTCTTCCCTGCTATATGAGCTACGGTCTCGGTTTCTATGAATACTTCCTTCTTGCCGAGGATATCGGCGCAGTCGGCGTACCCGTACTTAACTGCGGTCTTTACTGCCAGATGAGAGGCAAGGGTCCCGTAGATATGTATACTCCCGAATTTGAGCAGTACCTTCAGGATATGGTTGACCTTGTGGAATTCTGCAGAGGTGACGAAACAACCACCTGGGGTAAGGTAAGAGTCTCCCTCGGACATCCCGAGCCCTTTGAGCTCAAGTACATCTGCATCGGTAACGAAAACGAGGGTCAGGTATATTTTGAAAGATATGCCGCCTTCCTTGAACGCTTCAACGAGGAAAAAGCAAAGAATCCCGAGCTTTACGAAGGACTCGAGCTTATCTATTCATCAGGTGCAGACGATGCAACAAGCGGCCCGAACTATTTCGCTTCCTACGAATACGCTTACAAGTACGCAAAGGAAAACGGTATTTCCATCGACGAATTCGCAGGTGCAACAGACCACCACTATTACAACGAGCCTCAGTGGTTCTTCAAGAATGCAGACCACTATGACGAAAAGAACTACAAGAGAGATTACGAAAATATGACCGATACCCACTACGGCGGCGGTATCAAGGTATTTGTGGGCGAGTACGCAGCACGCTCCAACAGACTCGAGGCAGCTCTTGCTGAGGCGGCATACATGACAGGTCTTGAAAGAAACGGTGATATCGTTGTTATGGCGGCTTACGCTCCCCTCTTCGGTAACCTTACCGCAACTCACTGGGCACCGAATCTTATCTGGTTCAACAACCACCTTTCAACAGGCTCAATCAACTATTATGTTCAGAAACTCTTTGGCAACAATGTCGGAGATGCAGTTCTTTCTTCTTCTCTTTCGGGCGCAGAAATACAGCCTGACGACCTTAAGGGTAAAGTTGGTCTTGG
>JAZUAZ010000079.1:0-1755 GCA_045638245.1 Acutalibacteraceae bacterium
AAAGGGATTATTCTTCTCTTCCTTCTTCTGCTGATTTTCCTGCTTTCTCATATAGCTGAGCACGTCAGCCTTGCCTGCGCCTGCCTGCTCCTTTCTTTTCTGAAAGTCAGTGAGCTTTTCACGGTAGCCGCAAACACAGACGAACATCTTTTTGTCACCCTCACCGCGAAGCTCCATCTTTTTGTGGCAGTCGGGGCAACGGGCGTTTGTGACCTGAGTGAGTCCCTTGCGATAGCCGCATTCTCTGTCCTGACAGATGAGCATTTTACCCTTTTTGCCGTTGACCTCGAGCATATATTTGCCGCATACGGGGCAGGCGGTACGGGTAAGATTATCGTGAGCATACTTCGCATCGGACATAATAACCATAGATACAAGCGAGGTTGAATAGTCTCTCATATCCTTGATGAATTTCTTCTGGTCAGCAGTACCCTTTGAAATGTTCTGTAGCTGCTGCTCCCACTTGGCGGTAAGCTCCGCACTCTTAAGGTCAGCAGGTACAATGCTTATGAGCTGCTTACCCTTTGCAGTGGGGTGAATTTCCTTTCCTACACGCTCGATAGAGAAGTTGTCGAAAAGCTTTTCTATTATATCAGCTCTTGTTGCGGGAGTACCGAGACCGCTTGTCTGGCTGATTACTGCCTTGAGATTTTTGTCCTCAATCTGCTTGGAGGGATTCTCCATAGCGGAAAGGAGTGTAGCCTCTGTGTATCTTGCGGGCGGTCTTGTCTTGCCCTCGGTGATTTTCGTACTCATAACGGGCAGCTTTACGCCTTCCTTAAGGGGCGGGAGAGACTGTGAACGGTTTTCTGCCTCATCCTCATCCTCGTCTTCATCGGCGTTGCCGTAAAATTCCTTCCAGCCCATAGCCTTGGGAGTCTTGCCCTTGGCGAAGAAGCTGTTACCCTCGATATCAAGCTCAACCTTTACTTCATCGTACTCGTAGGGTGCGGAGAGTACTGCAAAGAAGCGGCGTACAACGAGGTCATAAATGTTTCTCTCGTCAAAGCTGAGCTTCGCAAGATTTGGTGACTGCTCGGTGGGTATGATGGCGTGGTGGTCGGTGACCTTCGCATTGTTAACGATGTATTTTGTTTCAATTTTACCTCTTGCAAGACCCATAGCCCACTTTGCGTAGGGTCCTACTGCGGCGGCACGGAGTCTTTCGGGGATAGTAGCAACAATATCATCGGTTATGTATCGTGAATCGGTACGGGGATAGGTGAGTACCTTGTGGTATTCGTAAAGGCTCTGCATAAGTGAAAGAGTCTGCTTTGCACTGTAGCCGTACTTCTTGTTGGCGTCTCTCTGCAGCTCCGTAAGGTCGTAAGCGGCAGGGGGAGCCTGCTTTTTACTGCTTTTTTCAAGCTTTGACACCGTTGCGGTTTTGTTTCTGATTGCATTTTCAATTTTTTCTGCAAATTCACGGTCGGAGAAGCGGGTGTTCCCCTTCTTATCACGGAAGGTAGCCTTGAAGCCGTTGAAGTAAGCCTGAAGAGTGTAGTATGTCTTCGGCTTGAAGTTAAGAATTTCCTCCTCACGTGCAACGATGAGAGCGAGGGTGGGAGTCTGCACACGGCCTGCCGAAAGAGAAGCGTTGTATTTGCAGGTGAGAGCTCTTGTGGTGTTGAGACCTACAAGCCAGTCTGCCTCTGCTCTTGCCTGAGCGGATTTGTAAAGGTTATCGTAATCCTTGGCGGGCTTGAGATTTTTAAAGCCGTCCTTGATTGCTTTGTCAGTCTGGGAGGAAATCCA
>JAZUAZ010000080.1:0-6466 GCA_045638245.1 Acutalibacteraceae bacterium
GAGGTCTTCGAAAGGCAGATAAAGCTTGCAAATGAGCTCGACCTTCCGATTATCGTACATGACAGAGAGGCTCACGAGGATACAATGAATCTGCTTAAGAAATACAAACCCAAGGGCGTTGTTCATTGTTTCTCAGGCTCAGCTGAATCAGCTAAAGAAATCGTGAAGCTCGGTATGTACATCGGTATCGGCGGTGCAGTAACCTTCAAGAATGCAAAAAAGCCCGTCGAGGTGGTCGAATATCTTCCACTTGACAGACTTCTGCTTGAAACAGATGCCCCATATATGACCCCTGTTCCCTTCAGAGGTACCCGCTGTGATTCGGCACACATTGCATATACTGCGGAAAAAATTGCAGAGATAAAGGGTATGGATGTGCAGGAACTTATTGATATATGTAATGAAAACGCCAAAAGACTTTTTGGTATATAAAGCTTATCCCCGACAGAGCTTTGTACTCTTGTCGGGGATATTTTTATAATATTATGCAGATCAGACCGCTACAACCTTCGTTTATCACTCTTTCAAGAGTCTCCTGTAGCTTCATTCTTGCATCCGTCGGCATTTTATAAAGCTTATTATGAAGTCCTTCGTTTACAAGACTGTTGAGGGTCTTGCCGAAGATATTGGACTCCCATATCTTTGACGGGTCTTCTTCAAACTCTTTGAGAAGGTACATAATAAGCTCCTCTGACTGGCTTTCAGTACCTACAATGGGCGCAACCTCCGTTGTGATATTTGCCTTGAGCATATGAATTGAGGGTGCGGAGGCTTTCAGCCGTACTCCGTATCTGCCGCCCTGCTTCATAATTTCAGGATCTTCAAGGCTAAGCTCCTCCATTGTGGGCATTACTATTCCGTACCCCGTTTTTTCAACCTCGTCAAGGGCTGACCTGAATCTCTCATATTCTTTTTTTATATCGGTAAAGCTTACAAGTGTATCCATAAGCTCTTGGTCATCAGATATAGATGCACCTGTTTTCTCACTGAGTACCCTATAGAATAAATTTTCGGGAACCGCAACCGCCATTCTGATACATCCTTCAGACAGATTTATCTCTTCTATCCTGCAATCGGATACTGATTCTCTGCTTTTCAAAGCATCAGCAAGCCCTCTCGTATCTCTTATTCTGCAAAGAGTCGCCGCCTCGTCTCTGATTGCAGAAAACAGCTCCTTTCTTATTTCATGTTCAGGATCAAGTCTGCTTATCCATCGTGGAAAATCAAACTCTATCTCCTTTATCGGAAATTCGTAAAGTACTGTTGAAAGTATTTCCCCGATTTTTTCTTGCGTAAGAGCTTTACAATCAATCGGCATAACCGTTACTTCATATTTTTCGCTAAGAGAACGGGCAAGTGTAATACATTCCTCACTGTCGGGAGCTTTACTGTTAAGAAGTACGATGAAGGGCTTTTCTATCTCTTTAAGCTCATTTATCACCCTCTCTTCAGCTTCTGTATAGTCGTCCCTGGCTATATCTCCTATAGTACCGTCGGTTGTAACCACAAGCCCTATAGTAGAATGCTCTTTTATAACCTTTTGTGTGCCGATTTCAGCAGCCATATTAAAGGGAATCTCTTTATCAAACCACGGTGTTCTTACCATTCTCGGCTGATTGTTTTCTATGTAGCCGATTGCACCCGGTACAATATATCCGACACAGTCTATGAGCCTGAGACGGAAATGAGCATTATCCTCCAGTTCAAGCTCAACTGCATTCTCAGGAATAAACTTAGGCTCGGTTGTCATAATAGTCCTTCCGTTGGATGACTGAGGAAGCTCATCGTTAGCTCTTTCTCTCACCGCCTCATCCTCAATGTTAGGCAGTACAGAAATATCCATCATCCTTTTAATCAAGGTTGATTTACCTGTACGAACGGGACCCACTACTCCGATATAAATGTCGCCGCCTGTTCTGGCAGCTATTGAACTGTAAATATTAGCACTTGTCATCTCTGCATCCTCTTTTCCCAATTTATACAGTAATTTATATGCGGTAATTGTATAGGATATGCATAAGCGGAAAGTGACACACAAAAGTAATAAGTGTTAACCGTCAAAATAAAAAACGCACCCACGAGGATGCGTTACTTTCATTTATCTGCCGCGTCTGCCTGAGCCCTGTCTTGACTCGGTAGAGCGCTTGAGGTCTGACATCTTTTCGTCGCTTACTGCCTTGAACTGAGCCATCATTTCCTCAAAGGACATAGCTTCTTTGGGCTGCTGCTTCTGCTGACCCTGCCATACGTTAGCTCTGGGTCTGTCGGAAGAACGGTTCTGACGGTTGTTATATCTGGGCTTTTCCTCCACAGGTGCTTCGGTTGCCTTTTTGATAGAAAGGCTGATTTTTCCCTCTTCACTGATGGAAACTATCTTAACCTTAACCTCCTGACCCTCCTTAAGAAACTCCTTGATATCCTTAACAAAGGTGTTGGAAACCTCAGAAATATGTACCATACCGCTTTTTCCGTCGGGAAGGCTTACAAAAGCCCCGAAGGCGGTAAGACCTGTTATTTTACCTTCAACAATATTGCCGATTTCGAGCATAAAAAGATGTTGTCCTCCTAATATTTATTCCCCAAAAGAAGACCTGTAAAATACCTTTTCACCAGGCTTACAATATCCGTAATCTTCTCTTGCTATTTTTTCATAAAGCATCATCTCATTTTCAAGAGAGCCGCTTATTTCTTCACTTTCTGCTTCAAGTGCAGTTTTCTTATCTTCTATCTGTCTTATCTGCTCTTCATAATCTGCAGCGGCAGAATAATTGGGCAGGACACAACCGAAAAGAGTTATCGCAAACAAGCCGATAACAGCGAAAACAACAGCAAGATGAACCCTGCGGGATGCAGTTTGTTTATAGCTTCTCTTATTAGCCTTAAACTCTTTTACTGCCATTATATTCGCCTCCCCTTCGATAATTATCAATACTTACATTTAATTATACCTATTTATCCGAATATTGCAAGAGGATTTTTACAATAATTTTATTTTTTTATCAGGATTTTCAGCATTTCTGTCCTTTCGGTGCTTATTTCTTCCTTTAATTTTGCCGGCAAATGCTTTAACAAGCGTTCCCGGTAGCTTCACAACCGATTTGATCAAAAGCTTTAACGGATAGGTAATACCTCTCAGCAATCCGTTTATCATATCTGCTACCATATATAACAACTTCTCAATAAATCTGCCAACAGTAAAATAAAGCAAAAGTCCGCCGATAAGCTGCCCTGTCACAAGATTAAATCTTACGTTGCCGTTGTTTTCCATAATCATATAAAAGAAAGATACAAAGGCAGTAATCAGACAGAAAACTCCGTCAGAAACCATAACCGTTACCTTGCCTTTGCCGATGACTCTGAAAAACACCTTTACGATGATGTATAAAACACAAAGCAGAAAACCCATTCCTATAGAGCTGATAAAACGGCTTATCTGGTTATATAGCGGTTCCGAATATATCATCTGAATACTCTTGCAAGAAAGCTTCTTTCCTGCGGCTTTTCATTAAGATAGGAAAGGGATGATATAACTCCCTCTACATTCAGCTCACCCGTTTCGGTGTTGAGTCTGTTTATTTTAAGCTGTTCTCCTTTGACAGTGAGCTCCCCGGCGTCAGTATATGCAATTATTTCCACGTCATCGAATGAATCAACATCGGTTACACCCGAAACCGTAAGCAGTTTTCTGTCTTTGAGTGTGATGTTGTGCGGAATAGTAAGTTTATCTTTGTTTTCGGCCATAAAACAACCTCCCCTATCAAGCGTATTCATAGGGAAGGCTCTTTATTCGCTTATTTTGTTATTCTGTACATAAGTCCGGCATCATTTTTATTAGCGTGCTCTGTAACTATAAGTACCTCTGCTTTTAAAAGGTTTTCACCCATCTGTATTTCAATAACATCACCGACTTTTACATCATAGGATGCTCTTGCAACCTTTCCGTTAACGGTAACCTTACCTGCATCACAAACCTCATTTGCAATTGTTCTTCTTTTTATAAGACGGGATACCTTAAGATATTTATCAAGTCTCATAGTGCCTCCAAAAAAATAGGGACCACCCTCAGGCAGTCCCGTTTTCTGTAATTATTTTACAGCATTCTTAAGAGCTGAGCTTGCCTTGAAGCCGGGAACCTTTGAAGCTGCAATTTCGATTGTTGCACCTGTCTGGGGGTTGTGACCTGTTCTTGCTGCTCTTTCCTTAACTTCAAAAGTACCAAAGCCGATAAGCTGAACCTTGTCGCCCTTAACGAGAGCTTCTTCGATAGCTGCGAAAACTGCTGCTACTGCCTTGTCAGCATCCTTCTTTGAAAGTTCAGCCTTAGCTGCTACTGCATTGATAAGTTCGGTTTTATTCATTTTTTTATCCTCCATAGATATTATATTTTCCACGGGTTTATTCCCGATTGGATACTAAATTGATTTTAGCTTCTTTCCAAAGCTCGTCAAGTTCATCAATAGGTGTATTTTTCATATCTATACCACGCTCCGAGGCAAGTCTTTCAACCTCAAGATAGCGAGCTATGAACTTTTCGTTTGAGCGGGTAAGTGCTTCCTCTGACTCAACATCTACAAATCTTGAGACGTTAACAACAGAGAAAAGTACGTCTCCGAGCTCATCCTCAATAGAGTCAGGACTTTTTTCATCGATAGCCTGTCTGAGTTCTTTTATTTCACTTTCAAGAGCATCAAGAGCCCCGCTTATATCATCCCAGTCAAAGCCCGCTTTTTTCGCCTTGGACTGAATCTTCTGCGCTCTCATAAGAGCCGGAAGCTCTTTCGGCACTTTAAGCATTGAGCTGCCCTGGGTTTTCTGATTCTTACTTTTACGCTTGATGTCATCCCAGTTGGAAAGTACTTCATCAGTACCGGAAACCTTGACCTCACCAAACACGTGCGGATGACGCTCGATAAGCTTTTTGCATATGCCGTCCGTTACATTACTGAAATCAAAGGAGCCCTCTGCTCTTTCAATTTCACAGTGAAAGACAACCTGCAGTAAAGCATCGCCAAGCTCTTCCTCAAGAAGCACCTTATCATTTTTATTGATTGCTTCAATTACCTCATAGGTCTCTTCTATAAAATCCTTTTTTATACTCTCGTGGGTCTGCTCTGCATCCCAGGGACAACCGCCCGGTGCACGGAGTATTTTCATAATTTCAAGCAAATCATCAATAGTGTATTTTTCTTTAAATTCAAAGTCTGCCATAATCAAAACCTCAATATGACTATTTTACCCTAATAATCCAAATTTTGCAAGGACTTTTGCAATTTTTTCTCCTTTTGGAATCATTTCTAAGTCATCTTTTACAATTCCTTTAACTAAAAGTATAGAAATTGCATAAAATGCTCCGCCGACACACACTGCAAGTATGGTTGTCAGACGGCTTTCGATGCCTAAAACGTCCACAAGAAGGTAATTTCCAAGGAATGCACCTATACCGCAGAACAAGGCTGCAATAAAGGGTTTGACAAAAATTGATACATAATTGAGCTTTACGCCCACCGCTCTTGTAAGCTGGAATATGTTTATTGTAACCATTACAAGATAGCATACTGTGGAGCTGATACAAGCACCCTTGATATTTATTTCAGGATTTGCAATAAGAATAAAGTTAAGCGTTACCTTTATTATGCCACCTATAAGCATCGTAACAATGGGAACCTTTGTTTTACCTACAGCCTGGAGCATATTCGTAAGCGGTGAAGCTAGAGCAAAGAGAGGTACTGCAAGACCGTAAACTGTCATCATAAAGCCTGCTGCAGGTGCAAAATGCTCGTTTCCGCTTCCGTAAAGAAGGTTGAGTATAGGCTCGGAAAGTACTGCAATACCGATACCCGCAGGCATAGCAACAAGCATTGCAACTCTGAGTGCCGACTCAATACAAACCTTAATATCCTTTTTATTTTTAGCAGTCCACGCCTTGGAAAGAACAGGGATTGCACTGATACCAAGCACGAGAGTGAGAGAAGGAATAAGATTTTTGATATTGATAACTGAGCCATGCATACCGTAAAGATAGGTTGAGATGTTTTCATCAAGAGTCTGGTCAACGGTAAGAGTGTCAAGATACATCCCCTTGACTGTATCAAAGCCTGTGTTCAGGGCGGTTACAAGTCTGCCTCTGATTGTAATGTCATCAATAAGATTGCTTATATTTGTAACAAGCGAAGCAGCCGCAACGGGAATTGAAATAGCAAGAAGAGACTTCATTATGTCCTTGTTGCTCTTTGCTTCGGGTGAATTTACAAGCTCTTCTCTTGTAAATCCGAAGCCCTTTCTCTTGTAACGGATGTAAAGATACACAAGTCCGAAGGCCGAGCCCAGGGTTACACCTAAAATTGCAACTGCTGCCGCATAAGGATAAATTGCTGCAAGTGCTTCTGCTTCATTTGCAACCTCTACTCCAAAAAGCTTCATAGCACCGTCAACGGCATTCTTCTCATAGTGTGAAAGTGTAGCCTTC
>JAZUAZ010000081.1:0-9454 GCA_045638245.1 Acutalibacteraceae bacterium
GTATGCACCCTTCTTGCCGAAAGAAAAATTAACATACTCGACATCAGCCAGACAGTTATGGAAGGCTTCTTTACAATGACCATGCTCGTTGACCTCAGCGCAAGCACTGTTGCATTTGCCGACGTAAGCGATGCACTCAATGCAAAGGGTGAGGAAATGGGTCTTGTTATCCGTATTCAGAGAGAAGATATCTTTGATAAAATGCACAGAATATAATTCGGAAGGAGCTTTTGTATGCATAGCCAGAAGGAAATTCTTTCCACAATAAATATGATTGACCATCAGCATCTTGACGTAAGAACCATTACAATGGGTATCTCACTTCTTGATTGCTGCAGCGATGACGTACAGGTTACCGCTGATAAAATCTATAACAAAATCACCACCCTCGCAAAGGATCTCGTCAAGGTAGGCGAGGATATCGAAAAGGAATTCGGTATTCCTATTGTCAACAAGCGTATTTCCGTTACTCCTATCGGTATCGTTGCGGCGGCTTGTAAGCAGACCGATTATACACCTATCGCACTTGCTCTTGACAAGGCGGCAAAAACAGTAGGTGTTAACTTTATCGGCGGCTTTTCCGCTCTCGTACATAAGGGTATGACAAAGGGAGACATCAATCTTATAAATTCAATACCCTCAGCTCTTGCATCAACTGAAAGAGTCTGCTCAAGCGTATCTGTTGCAAGCACCAAGGCGGGTATAAATATGGATGCGGTTGCTCTTATGGGCAGAATCATCAAAAAAACCGCAGACCTTACCGCTGATAAGGGCGGCTTCGGCTGTGCAAAGCTTGTTGTTTTTGCAAATCCCGTTGAGGATAATCCCTTTATGGCAGGTGCCTTCCACGGTGTAAGCGAGGCTGAATGTGTAATCAATGTCGGCGTAAGCGGACCGGGCGTTGTTCATCACGCACTCAAAAAGTGCAAGGGACAGCCCTTTGATGTTGTTGCCGAAACAATAAAGAAGACTGCCTTCAAGATTACCCGTATGGGTCAGCTTGTTGCATCCGAGGCATCACAGCGTCTCGGTGTACCTGCGGGTATTGTTGACCTTTCTCTTGCTCCCACCCCCGAAAAGGGCGACAGTGTTGCAAGAATTCTCGAGGAAATGGGTCTTGAGGTCTGCGGTACTCACGGCACAACCGCCGCACTCGCACTTCTCAACGATGCAGTCAAAAAGGGCGGCGTAATGGCAAGTAACCACGTCGGCGGACTTTCAGGTGCATTTATTCCCGTCAGTGAGGATGAGGGTATGATTGAAGCGGCTTTGAGAAACGCTCTTACTCTTGATAAATTAGAGGCTATGACCTGCGTATGCTCGGTAGGTCTTGATATGATTGCCGTACCCGGTGACACATCTGCAGAAACACTTTCTGCAATTATTGCCGACGAATCTGCAATCGGCGTTGTAAACACAAAGACAACCGCAGTCAGAATTATCCCCGCAGTAGGTAAGAAGGTAGGCGAGATAATCGAATTCGGCGGACTTTTAGGCTCAGCACCCGTTATGCCCGTACACGAATTCTCAAGCGCAGACTTTATTGCACGCGGCGGACGTATCCCCGCACCTATGCATTCACTTAAGAATTAGTAGTCAGTAGCTGGTAGTCAGGGGTGTGCCTTCGGCACATTGACTCCGACCATAACCGAAAAGAAGTGATTTAAAATGAAAATCATAGATATCATAAAAGCGGAAAAGCCGACCCTTTCCTTTGAGGTATTTCCGCCGAAAACAAGTGACAATTTTGAATCAGTACGTGAAGCAACGGAAAAAATAGCCGAGCTTCAGCCTGATTTTATGTCTGTTACCTACGGTGCGGGCGGCGGCACATCGGAATTCACTGCCTCAATCGCACAGAACATCCAGAATAAAACAGGCGTACCCGTGCTCGCACATCTTTCCTGTGTTTCCTCCACCAAGGAGGAGATTCACCGTCAGCTTGATTCTCTCAAAGCAAAGGGGATAGAAAACATCCTTGCTTTAAGAGGGGATATGCCTGAAGGAATGAACAGGGAGCATCTTGATTACCACTATGCAAGTGAGCTGACAAGAGAAATAAAGGAGTACGGCGGCTTTTGCATCGGCGGAGCCTGCTATCCCGAATCTCACCCCGAAAGTGAAACCTCCTTCAAGGATATTGAATATCTTAAGATTAAGGTTGATGCGGGCTGTGAGTTTCTCACAACACAGATGTTTTTTGATAACAACGCTCTTTATAACTTCATTTACAGAGCGAGAAATGCGGGCATAGAAGTACCTGTTGTAGCCGGTATTATGCCTGTTACAAATCCGAAATCAATCAAGAGAATATGTGCGATTTCGGGTACGGCTCTGCCTCAGCGCTTCATAAGAATAGTTGAGCGCTACGGCGATAATCCCGAGGCTATGAAGCAGGCGGGGATTGCTTATGCGACAGAGCAGATAATCGACCTTTATGCCAACGGTGTGAAGGCGGTGCACGTTTATTCAATGAATAAGCCTGATGTAGCACAGAAGATTCTTGACAACATAAGTGCTATTATTAAGTAGTCAGTAGCCAGTAGTCAGTAGTCAGGGTAACGCCCTGACGGGCGTTTTGGCTGAGATAAACACAATTGGGGCAGTATTGCCCCTTATTTGATTTGAGGGATATTATGATAACCTTCCTTATAGAAGATGTAAAAGAAATCGGCGCCGATAAAAAAATGGCGTGCCGTTTTATGGGGTGCAGGGAGCCGCTTAGTGAAGCGCTCGGTGAGCTTTACGAGGAGTGTCTTGAGCTTTATATGCACAGTGCCGACCTTAAGGCGGTTGTAAGAGAAACCTCGGTTTCTTTTGAGGGTGATGACGGGATTGTCTTTGATTTCGGCACCGTACACAGTGAAAGCCTTCGCAAAAATCTTGAGGACTGTAAAAGTGCCTTTGTTTTTGCCGCAACTGCAGGTGCAGAGATCGACAGGACGATGAAACGCCTTTCGATTTCCTCTGAGGCTGAAAGTATGGTTTTCAGCTGCATAGCCTCCTCGGGGGTTGAATGCTGGTGCGACTGTATAAATGAAAGGCTTGGTGAAAATCACCGTCTTAAGCCTCGCTTCAGTCCCGGCTACGGCGGAGTTTCACTTGAAATACAGAAAAATATTTTTGAATTTCTCGACGTACAGAAAAAAATCGGTGTAAGCCTTACGGAAAGCTTTATGATGGTGCCTGTTAAATCCGTTACGGCTATTATCGGTATAACGGAGTGATAGTATGAATATCAGAGAATTACTCGACAAGAGAAGAATATATTTTGACGGAGGTATGGGTACTCTTTTGCAGAAAAGGGGACTTTCGGCGGGCGAAAAGCCGGAGCTCTGGAATATTACTCATGCCGACGATATCACCGACATTCACCTTGCTTATCTTAATGCGGGCAGTAATGTTATAACCACAAATACCTTCGGTGCAAACTGCCTTAAGTTTGATAACCTTGAGGAAATTATCTCCTCTGCAATAAATAATGCCCGCAAGGCTATTGAGCTTTTTGAGGGTGATAAAAGTGATCGTTTTGTTGCCTTTGATATGGGACCTACGGGTAAAATGCTCGAGCCTATAGGTGACCTTCCCTTTGAAAGGGCGGTTGAGATTTTTGCCGAAAACGTCCGTCTTGCGGTAAAATACGGAGCTGACCTTATCATCATCGAAACGATGAACGACTCCTACGAAACCAAAGCGGCAGTCCTTGCGGCAAAGGAGAACAGTGACCTTCCTGTTTTTGTTACCAATGTTTTTGATGAAAAGGGCAAGCTTATGACCGGTGCAGACAGTAAGGCTATGATTGCAATGCTCGAGGGTCTCAGAGTTGACGCCATCGGTATGAACTGCTCCCTCGGACCCCGTCAGATGCTACCACGTGTTGCAGAGTATGTGAAATACGCTTCAGTACCTGTTATTGTAAACCCCAATGCAGGACTTCCCAGAAGTGAAAACGGTGTTACTGTTTTTGATATTGATGCTCAGCAGTACGGCGAAATTATGAGAGAAATCGCGCTTCTCGGTGCTTCTGTACTCGGCGGCTGCTGCGGTACAACTCCCGAATATATTGAAAACACAGTGAAATCAACAAAAGACCTTCCTTTCACACCGAACGAAAAGAAGGATTATACCCTCGTGTCCTCTTACACTCACGCCGTTGAAATCGGTGATGAGCCGATACTTATCGGTGAAAGAATCAATCCCACGGGCAAAAAGCGCTTCAAGGAGGCTTTGCGTGAAAGGGATATACAGTACATTTTAGGTGAGGGCATCGCTCAGCAGGAAAAGGGCGTACATATCCTTGATGTCAATGTAGGTCTGCCCGAAATTGATGAGGATGAAATGCTTGTAAGCTGTGTGAGGTCTCTTCAGGAAATCATCGACCTTCCTTTACAGATTGACACTGTAAAAATATCCGCTATGGAAAAGTCTATGCGTATTTACAACGGTAAGCCTATGATAAACTCGGTCAACGGCAAAAAGGAAAGTATGGATTCTGTACTTCCACTTGTTAAAAAATACGGTGGTGTTGTAATTGCCCTTACTATCGACGAAAACGGCATACCCGAATCTGCTGAGGGCCGTTGTGCCGTTGCGGAAAAAATCATAAAGGAATGTGAAAAATACGGTATCGACAAAAAGGATGTTATAGTTGACCCTCTTGCAATGGCGGTATCCTCCGATGAAAGAAGCGGCAGAGTTACTCTTGACTCAGTTGAACTTATAAAAACAAAGCTCGGTGTAAAAACGAGCCTCGGTGTGTCAAACATATCCTTCGGATTGCCGGACAGAGCATCGGTCAATGCCTTTTTCCTTGCTATGGCATTTGAAAAGGGTCTCAACTGTGCGATAATGAATCCCAACAGTGACGAAATGATGCGAAGCTATTATACCTACAGAGCCCTCAAGGGCTATGACAAGGGATGCCTTGATTATATCGGCTTTGCAAACGAAAATACATCTGTCGCTCAATCTGTACCTGCCTCAAAGGAGGGTAACGACACTCTCGGCTACTGTATTATCAAGGGACTTCGTGAAAAGGCATTCGAAAAGGCTCAGAGGCTTCTTGAGACCGAAAACGGTCTTGTTGTTATAAATAATCATATCGTACCTGCTCTTGATACCGTAGGAAAGCAGTTTGAAGAGAAGACACTCTATCTTCCTCAGCTTCTTATGAGTGCCGAGGCGGCGGGCAGAGCCTTTGACGCGGTGAAGGCAGTAATGAATAATGAAGCCGCAGAAAGCAAGGGCAGAATACTTATTGCCACCGTCAAGGGAGATATCCATGATATAGGCAAGAATATTCTCAGGGTGCTTCTTGAAAACTACGGCTACGATGTAACCGACCTCGGTAAGGATGTACCTCCCTCACTTATAGTCGAAACCGCAAAGAGGGAGAATATCCGCCTTGTGGGTCTTTCTGCACTTATGACCACCACTGTTGAAGCAATGAGGGAAACCGTTGGGCTTATGAAAAAGGAATTCCCCGAAGCAAAGGTAATGGTCGGCGGTGCAGTGCTTACTCAGGAATACGCCGATATGATAGGCGCTGATTTTTACGCCAAGGATGCTATGGGAGGTGTAAGAATAGCGGAAACGCTGTTTTAATTCTCAATTCTCGATTCTCAATTTTCAATCGCGGGTGAGGTATTCGAAAAAACAAATAACATCCCGCCATGAAAAACAATATAGTAGGGACACGGTTTGCCGTGTCCGCTATCTCCCACAGATTTATTTTCCGTCGAGGTTGCAAATGAAATACACCAACATAACTCCCGCAAAATTCATAAAGCGTCATAACCGTTTCGTTGCCGAGGTGCTTCTCGAAAATGAAGCGGTGCTTTGCCATGTGAAAAATACGGGCAGATGCAGAGAATTATTGCAGGAAGGTGTCACCGTTTATCTTGAAAAAGCAGAAAATACTGCAAGAAAATATCAGTATTCACTCATATCGGTGCAGAAGGGCGGGAGACTTGTCAATATGGATTCCTCTGCACCTAATAAGGCGGTGTACGAGTGGCTGAAAAAAGGCGAGTACTTCAAAGATATAACCCTCATAAAGCCTGAAAGCACCTACGGAAAATCCCGATTGGATTTTTATTTCGAATACGACGGCAAAAAGGCATATATGGAGGTCAAGGGTGTAACCTTAGAAAACGAAGGTGTTGTATCCTTCCCCGATGCACCTACCAAAAGAGGGGTAAAACACCTTGAAGAGCTTATTACTCTTGCTGAAAACGGTTTTGAAGCCTATGCTATGTTTGTCGTACAGATGAAAGATGTCCTTTACTTCACTGCCAACGGAAAAAACGACCCCGACTTCGAAAGAGCGCTGAAAAAAGCGCAGAAAAACGGGGTGAAAATTCTCTGCTTTGATTGCAAAGTGAAAAAAGATGAAATGTTAATAGAAAATCCCGTAAAAGTAAGCCTCTGAAGTGCAAATCTTACGAAAAAAGATTGCCAAGAGGCTTTTTTTATGTTATTATAAAGTTTGTAACAGAATAACCCGGAAAGGTATTTATAAATGAGAAAGACAAAAGGACTTATATATATTTTATTACTGTGCATGCTGCTCAGCATTGCAACTTTTTCTTCCTCGGCAACAGCTGAGGATACCCGCACTCTGATAGCTGACTCAGAAGAGAGAGTAATTGCAATTTCTCACAGAGGTGAGACGTCTCTTTTTCCTGCAAACTCCCTTGAAGCAATACAGAAAGCTGCTTACAACGGTGCAGATGCGGTCAGTGTGGCGGTAAACAAAACTGCTGACGGTAAATTTGTGCTTTGTGAGGATGTTACTCTCAGTAACATCTGCGAAACAACTTCCTCCTCACTCAGCGAAATAACTCTTGAAGAGCTCAAAAAATGCAGACTTTATAATAACTACGGCGAACCCACGGAGTTTTATCCCGTAACTCTCGCTGAAGCACTTGAAAGTCTTGACGGCGGGGTATACCTTATTCTTGATATAAAGTACGAGGATATTGACGGAATCTGCGGAATTCTCGAAGAGTATAACGCTCTTTCTCACGTGTCTCTCAGGTGCGAAGTGAAAAGCTCGCAGGCAGATAAGCTCAGCGACTGCGAAGCAGATGTAATCAGCATATATGACGGAAATATTGTCTGGGAAAGCATTAACCATATAGACAGATTTTCCGAGGCGGGAATGACTATGGTTGAGTACCGTACAAAAAACTACTTCAACGTATGCTACGGTACGATAGTAGGTGATAACTTCTCTGCTGACGGTAAGGCAAGAGCTGTTGCTGCCGCCTATGACCCGGAATTTTGCGGAAAAAGAAGTGATGATACAAACGGCTGGAATGAGCTTATAAAAAACGGATTTACGGTTATAGAGACGAATAATATTGAGGGTCTCAGCTATTATATAAATTCATCTGTTTCTCAGCGTGATTCACTTTCCTTGCTTGTCGGTGAGGTAGAGGAAATAGATTTTTCAGCTTATTCCGATATAAGCCGCAAGAATATAAGCGATGCACTCAGCTACGCCAACGAGGTACTTGACGGCAGAGCAAAATCCCTTGCGGAATATGAAGAGGCTTACTCATTGTTGAAGTACAGTGTTAACAACAAGATGATTGCTGACGGTAAGCAAGAAACAAAAGGCGCCCTTAATATAACTGCGGGAAAGATTATTGTTGTCGTACTCGTCGGTGCGGCATTCATCGCAGTGCAGATATTCATTGAGAAATTAAAAAAGGAGAAAGCTACAGATAAGGAGGAAATAACAGATGGCAACAAAACAGAAAGCGTGGATAACAAGAGCTAAGAAGCCTGAAAATGCAGGCGTTAACTCGAAGATTCTTCAGGAATTCATCGACAAGTGTAACGAGCTCGGCAAGGAAGTTCATTCAATGGCGGTTATAAGAAATAACAAGCTTGCCTGCGAGGTTTATAAGGCACCCTTCTCAAAGGAGCATAATCATATGATGTACTCCGTAAGTAAGTCCTTTACCTCAACAGCAATCGGCTTTGCGGTACATGAGGGATATTTTGACGTAGATACCCGCTTCCTTGATATTTTCCCTGAAGCAAGACCCGAAAAGTTTGACGAGTACCTTGAAGAAATGACCGTTGAGGACCTTCTTACAATGAGAAGCGGCAAGTCTGTAAGTGTTTTCCTTGACAGAACTAAGGATCGTTGGTTCAAGGATATTCTCGAGTCTCCCTGGATAAGCGAGCCGGGAACTGAATTCCTTTATATCAGTGAGAATATGTACCTTCTCTGCTGCATTATCCACAAGGTATGCGGAATGAGTGTTATGGAATATCTCAAGCCCCGTCTTTTTGAACCCCTCGGCATTGAGCATCCCTTCTGGGAAACCTGCCCGAGAGGAATTGAAGCAGGCGGCTGGGGTCTTATGATTACAACAGAGGATCTTGCAAAGTTTACATATTGCTACAGCCAGGGCGGTAAGTTCGGCGGTAAGCAGGTCATTCCCGAGGAATGGGTAAAGGAAGCTACAAAATATCACGCAGACAGCAGTGTTTCCAGCCAGGATTCCGACTGTAAGGTGGGCTACGGATACTGCTTCTGGAGAAGTGCAGGATGTGAAAACTCTTACCGCGCCGACGGTATGTTCTGTCAGTTCGGTATGGTATTTGAGGACTTTAATGCCTGTCTTATAATTACTGCAGGTGAAATTCACGAGCAGGGTCTTCGTGATGTAATATGGGATTATTTCCCGAGAGCCTTCCTCGAAAAAAATGAAGGCGAAAGTGTAGAGGTTACAATGGGTGAGTACCCGAGACTTCCCGAAAAGAGCCGTTCTGCTATAGAGCATTTTATCGAAGGAAAGAAAATCAAGCTCAGCAAGCCTATTGCCGTAAATATCGCAGGCTATCCGACAAGTGTTGTACCTCTTCCTGCTTTGTTTATGGAAAGTGATAAGGCGGGTAATATCAGTGATATATGCTTTAAATTCCATGAACACGAGTTGGAATTCAGCTGGACAGAGGGAGATGAAGCCAACAGTATAAAGGTAGGTATGGATGGAGAATACCGTTGGGATAAAATAGTAATCGGTAAGATACCCTACAACACCTGTTCAACAGCCTGCTGGAATACAGACAGAGAGCTTCAGCTTAATATCCGCTGTATTGAGGTTGTAGCAGAAAGAATACTTACCTTTAAATTCAACGGAGATAACGTAGTTATGCGTCCGTCTTCAATTCCTCCCGTTTCGGTTATGGCTGAAACAATGAAGGAAACTGTTAAGGATGTTATCAAGCAGCCTATGCTTCAGTCTGCTGTAAGTAAGGCACTTCCCAAGATAGTACCTCTTATCGATGCTGCACAGAGAGGCAAAATCAAAGATTAAAAATCAGGAGATATTTTTATGGAACAGTTAATGGAAAAAATAACTAATAACTCTACTCTCATACTCGTTATGATAGGTCTGGAAATGATTTGTGTACCTTTATTCCTTCATTTCTA
>JAZUAZ010000082.1:0-1562 GCA_045638245.1 Acutalibacteraceae bacterium
TAGCAAGGTTGGGGTCTACGGTGAGTACGTAATCGGGCTTGATTTTTCTTATAACCTCAAGGATTTTAAGAGAAATTTCCCTTTCACTGTTATCGTTTTTATCGGCAAAGCCGAGGAAGCCCGCATTTTTCATGCCGAGCATTGCCTGAGCGGCAAGTGCCTCTCTCTGTCTTAAGGTCTGGATTGCATTTTCCTTGCCGATGTATTCGGGTACTGCATATCTGTCATCGGTGACGGTAAGCTCGTAAACCTCAACGCCGAGGGAGCGGAGCCATGCGATTGTACCGCCCGCACCTATCTGGTTATCGTCGGGATGGGGCTGTACGAAAAGCACCCTTTCAGCCTTGCTTAAGTCGGGAGGCGCACAGAGCATATCCGCCGCCGCAGTAGCAGCCGAAGCTACACCGCGTACTGCCGCAAACTTTATTGAATGGTTACGCTTTCTCATTATCTCTTTAATCTTCATATTTTTCGCCGTCCTTTTAACGTGATATTACTATTGTATATCAAATCGCTTCCTTAGTCAACTCACCTTCAGAAAAAACAGTTTCAATTCTTCTCTCGCAGTTTTCGGGAGAATATACCCACTTATCGATAAAGTCACCTTCATGATAATAGGTTACATCCTCGTTGGGATATTCCGCATCGAAGGAATCTACTATGATGAGCTTGATTTTCATCCTCTCGGGAATGAGATTCTTTATATATACGCTGGCGTGCTGACCGGGTACAACACCGGGCACGTACTCGGCAAGACCTGCAAGATTGGGCTTGAGCTCAACAAAAATACCGTACCTCTCAACAGAGCGGACAATACCCGGCACTGTTTCTCCCGCCCTGAAAAGAGCCGCATTTTCTTCCCACGTGCCGAGAAGCTCCTTATAGCTGAGGGTGATTCTGCCGCTTTCGTCAATGCTTTTTACTACCGCCTTGATTTTCTGTCCGGGAGTAAATCTCGCACTCGGATGAGGAATTCTCGAAACGGATATGGAATCAATAGGCATAAGAGCAGATATACCTGCACCGATGTCGGCAAAGACACCGAAGGCCTCCATATGTGTTACAACCGCATCTATAATACAGCCGGGAGTAAGCTTAGAGATATATTCTCTCATACAGTCAAGCTGAACGCTTTTTCTTGAGAGCACTGCAACTGTCTCTCCCTTTTCATCAGTGGTAAAGTCGATTATACGGCACATAACAGGCTTATTCACACGTGAAATAATAGCAATATCCCGTACCGAGCCGTCATCGATGCCGATTGCACCCTCATCCCTCGGAATTATACCCTTCATCACGCCAAGGTCAACGTGGAGATTATGGTCCTTGTCGCAGACCGTAGCCCTCACCTCAACGATTTTTCCGCTGTGGCAAGCCTCTCTGACCGACGCCTGAGAAGAAAGTATATTTCTGTTTTCGGGCGTGGTAATAAGATAGTTTTCAGGAAAATACTTTTTCATTTTTAAAACCCTTTCTGTCTTACGGACTATAAAATTAAACAAACATTATATTTTCATCTATATGCTTATTTTTTTCGATTTATTTATAATTTTTACCCTTTG
>JAZUAZ010000083.1:0-14063 GCA_045638245.1 Acutalibacteraceae bacterium
CCTTACCTGATGAGAATTCTGTGACACTTTCCGCAAAGGCACCCTCAAGACCGGCAGATGCTATTCCGTTTGTTTGCCAGTCGGGAGTATTCGGGATTTTATCGGCAAGAAGTACAGGCTCAGTAGTGTAATCTGATATGTCGATTTCTTCTTCGTCAAAAATATACCTGTAATGAGCATCTATTCTGCTGAAATATTTATCTTCTGCAGAAAGCTGATAGAAGGTAGTAGGACCGTCAACACCGAGCTTCGTCAGTGTGATATTAAAATCAACCTCTTTGTTTTTGCAAAGTGTACTGATTGTAATTGATATTTTGTCAGCTTCGCCGTTTTCGGGCTTCCATTTTATGCCGTTTAATTTCGCGTTGTTCTTTTCAAATGTAATTTCACTTACAGTTCCGACCGATGCATTAAAATCAGTGATTTCGTATTTTTCATCAACAAACAAAAGTAGCTCCTGATAACCGTAGGTGCTGAATGAAGGATTATATTTCCACACATCGTTTTTAAGCCAAAGTTCCGTAAGGTCGGAATCAGGCTCGGAATTTCCGTCTTCTTTTGTTATATTTGTTGTATTCTCAGTCACTATTTCTTTCGTCCCGGTCATAAAGCAAATTGTAACGACAATACTTACGATAACAGCAACAACAATCACCCAAAAAGCAGGCTTTTTGTAATTAAGCACAGACTTTATCCTCTGTTTTACACTTACTTCACCGAAAGCAACGGGACAGGCTGTTATAAGCTTATGAGATGAGCTGCAGGAAAGCAGAGCTTCCGAATATGCTTTCTTATCTGATAAATTCATTTCCTTTATTACCTTTTCATCGCAGGCAAGCTCAATATCTCGGCAAAGGAGTATATATGAAAGCCACATAATCGGATTAAACCAATTAAGAGAAAGCAAGATAAATCCGAAAGGCTTCCACAAGTAGTCTTTTCGTTTAAGGTGGGCTTTTTCGTGAGAAATTACATGTCTGAGTGTTTCGTCCTGCAAGGATGAAGGCAGATAAATCCGAGGCTTTATAAAGCCTAAAATGAACGGTGTTCTTATCTCATCGCATATCCATTGATTTCCTTTTAACGGTATTGCGGTTCTGACTCTTCTTCTCAGGCGGATGTAGCTTATAATTGCATATAAAAGCATAATGCATACGCCTACAAGCCATATCGCATAATCAATATATTCCCAATTCAATTTAGTCTCAGTTTTATCGGCACTAAAATCTTCCTCAACCTCAGGCACAACAGATTCCGATATTGTAGGCTCGGTTCTGTCGGGTAAAGGCAGGTTGGAAAGTATATTATCATCCCTATTATCAGGCTTTACAGTCTCCGCCGGTGGCTCTGTCTGAGATGATGTCTGCTCGGAGACAATCGGTGTATCCGGAATATAATCGACGGGAATTTCAAAAAAGTAAAACGGGACAACAAGCCTTATCGCAAGCAAGGCCCACATAAAGCATCTTACCCATTTGGGAGCCCTTTTAAAAATCAGACGTAAAGCCATTACAACTAAAGCAAAAACGCTTGCTTCAAGCGTAATATCCCATATATTTAAGTAAACTTCATAGAATAGCACCGTCATCCCTCCTCAAAGGAATCTATCATCTTTCTTATTTCTTCCATATCCTTTTTAGAAAGTGATTTTCTCTTAGTAAATGCCGCAATAAACGCCGGCAAGGAGCCGTCAAAGGTTTCTTCTACAAATTTTTCGCTCTGTCGGGAATTAAATTCCTCCTTGCTGATAAGTGAGGTAACTGTCCCCTGCTCATTCTGAAAAATACCTCTGTCACAAAGCTTTTTAAGTACGGTATAGGTTGTACTCTTTTTCCAGCTGAGCTCACTTTCACATTTTTTTACAAGCTCACCCGATGCAATCGGCTCATTCTGCCAGATAATATCTGCAAAGCGTGTTTCTACAATACCTAATTTTATTTCTTCCATATGATTGCCTCCTCAGTCTATCGCCTATAGACCACACTTAGTCTATCACGTATAGACCGAGTTGTCAAGGGGATTTTCAATATAACCGTTGTTTTATAATGTTTTTAACATATAAAAAAGAGACAGTTGCTTATACAACTGTCTCTTTATCTGTAAATTCAATTATCGATTATGCCTTCTTACGCTTTTTAACAATAACAAATACGATAAGAGCAATAAGAAGAGTTGCGATAATTATAGTGGTCCAACGAAGCCATTCTGTAGCCCAGAAAATAACAAATGCATTTGTTGAAACAGTGATGTTTGTAAACTTCTCTTCTTCTTCGGAACCGCTGATATTACCTGCATAGTCCTCACAGATAATCTGTACGTGCTGACGAACACCTTCTTCAAGGTTGAAGCTTATCTGGCCTGCAGCTATTGCTTCATCAAGCTGATCTCCTGTAAGGTTAATAATCTCTTTAAGAACACTTCCGTTTTCGTCAACAGTACGTACTACAACACTCTTAAGCAAGCCACCGTTATCACTGGGAATAAGAAGAACCTGCTGAAGAGATGTTTTGTATTTACCGTTTGATTCAAGACCTGCAACGGTTACAATGGGAGCTGTTCTGTCAACAACAAACTTAACCTCTGTATCCTTGATATCACTGAATGCGTCATTTTCAGCCTTATCCTTTGTGGAAACAATTACATTGTAATCGCCTTCTGCTGCAAATACTTCCTTATCAATCTTATAAGTATATTTGTACCATGAAGATGAATCATTGTTTGAACTTACAGTGTAATCAGTATCTTTTACTAATTTCTTACCGTTTATTGTAATTGTGTTTTCAATAATCGGGTCTGCATTGATTTCCACAATTGTTACAAAATCAGTAACATCCTTTACATAATAGTCTTTAACAAGACCCTTTGTGTAATTATCAAGATAGAAGACAGAACCTTCACGGTTTACTGTAAATGTAACAAGAGGTGATGCCTGAGTACGTGACTGAAGTGAAAGGTCACCGTTTTTATTCTGAAGGTATACCTTTGAGTAAGTATTACCTGCCTTATCAACAACAGTACATGTTACACTGTAAATACCGTCATCAGTGATATTTACAACATTATACTTCTTACCGTTTGTGATTGTTGTTGTAACACCGGCGTTAACGGTTTCAGTTTTAAAGCTTCCGTTCTTATAAAGAATAGCTTTAACTGTAGGCTCAAATGTATCAAAGTTTTTATCGGTTGCTGTTAATTCAAAGCCGATATTACCCTTATCAGCATTTGCAGACTTGTCAACGATACCCTTGAGAGTAACCTCGGGAGCTGTTGTGTCAACATGGAATTCCTGCTGTGCAAAATCTGCAATACTGTTACCTGCCATGTCTCGGAACGCAACATCAAAGGTGTATCTTGAATCCTCGGTATAAGAAATTGTAGCAGTATGTACATCGCCGTTAGATCTCCAACCGCTTATTGCAGGACTCTTGTTCTCTGAATAGATGCTGAACTGAACTCTTGATTTGTCAAAGTTATGTTCAGTTATAGTTACTGTAGCGATACGCTTATCATTGTAATAATTTCCGTTACGTGCAGAATTATTATCATATACCACTGAAATCAATGGAAGAGTCTTATCAATAGTGAATTTCTGCTCAGCTACATCATTTGATTCGTTTGCTGCATTGTCAACACAGGATAAATCAAATGTGTAATCTCCGTCTGCGGTAAACTTAACAGTAGCTGTATGAGTTGTATTGTCGGGATTTACATCCTTACCAACTTTATGTGTTGTCCAGTTCTTCGGATCTGAAAGGTTTACATTGGGAATAACTCCGTCTGTGTTTGTGAATTTAAATTCTACATTTTCAGCTCTGAAGTTTCTCTCTGTTATTGTAATGGTTGCAACACGGTCGGTTCTGAAGTAATCAACATACTGTTCGTCATGAACCTCGCCGGGAGCATAGCTTATTGAGATCTCAGGTCTTGTTTTATCAATACCAAATACAACATATTCAGTACTTGTATTTCCTGCTCTGTCTGTCATTTCAACCATAAATTTAATGTCATTACTGTTGTTCTGAACATTGAACTTAGCAGACATAGCAGTAACAAGATTTCTGGGGCCAACCTTAGTAACCTTCCATTTGCCTAAGCTGTCACCCTTTGAAACTCCGCTGTTAGTTACTGTTACTGTGTTTTCGTAGTTTTTCTCGGTATCAAAAGGAGCAACTGCCGTAACCTTGATGTCACGAATACCGGAGAAATTGTCAACTACATTAACAGTTATCGTTACGTTACCTGCATAAAGAGGTGTTCCGTCATTCTGCTTGTAAGATGTATCGGGAACTGTAAGTGTAATATGGTTTCCGTTATCACCGTTCTGTTCAGGATCGTTATGAGTGCCGGCACTTTCAATAATAACAGCGTTGGGATATACACAACCTTCATACTCAATAGTATCGGCATAATCGGTGTTGTAATCTGCGGGATCATAGAATTCTTCCCCTGCAGTATAAGCCTTATCACCATCAGGAAGATTGTTTTCAAGAAGGTCTGTTGCATAAGCGTAAATCTGGAATCTCATATCCTTGGTTATAGCTGCAGTAACAGTAGCTTTTTCACCGCTGACAGGCTTTGTAACAGTTTTTACATCTTCAGGATTGTCGAGGTTTACAATTATATATGTAATTGACTTGAGTCCTGCTACAAGTTCCTTATCGGAAACAAAATCCTGAGCGGTAATGTGTGCATATACCTTTCCGTTTGAATAGAAGCCGAAATTGTCGATATCAGTAACCTCAAATTCTTCTTCAACAACTGCTTCATCATCAGTTGCTTCACCGTCAGCTACTATTTCTTCCTCTTCTTCGGTCTCAACCTTTACAAGGTCTTCATTTTTAATTTCTTTCTTTCCCTCTTCATCCTTTGAGAAAGAAATGTCGGTAATAACAGGTGCAGTTTTATCCACATAAACCGATGCTTCAGTTTCAATGGCATTTCCTGCAAAGTCTATTGCAACGATGGAAAGCTTATACTCGCCGTCATCGGTTGCTTCGATGCCCTCTGTGCTGACTGTAAAGTCATAGCTTACAAGCATTTCGTTTCCGTCGTCAAGAACAGACTTTTTAACAACAGGAACACCGTTGATTGTTGCAACAACCTCAGCTACACCTGAATCGGAATCTGTTACGGAGAATGTAAATTCAGCATCACTGTCATAGATACGTTCAACAACAACGCCATTTTCCTTAATCTCGTAGAAGTTACCCATCGGATAATAAGTAATATCTGAAATTACGGGCTTGATATTTTCAATCATTAACAAACCGCTGTTTCCTGCTCCGATATTTGAATTCTCGTCGTTCATAGCGGTCGGTGTATCAGACATCTGACCAAGATTATCTTTTGCACTTGCAGAAATCATTGCAACATACTTTGAGTTTTCTGCTATCTGTTCTTCAGGTATATCAAACTTGGCATAAATGCCTTTTTTATCAACGTCAAGCTTATCTGACGTCTCAACCTCTGTTCCGTTTATATAAAGTGTAACAGAGTCAACACCTGATGCGGGTTCTGCATCTGAAACATATACCTTTACTGTGACATTATCGTTAGCAAAAATACCGAATGTGAGGAAATTGATAACCTTATTAACAGATTTCTCCCAAAGAGAAATTTCAAACTCCTCAACCACGGGTGCTGTCTTATCAATAGCAAAAGCTGCTACTGTTTCTATTTGGGTAATTTCTTTCGTTTCTTTATTTCTGAAAGCAACCTTTACTGCATTTTTACCGAGATAGGAGCCTTCCTCAGTTCTGCTGACAGAGTCTTTCCAACCATCCTGGCCTAAAGCGTTGCTGTCTTCAATAATTTCCCACTTCTGAGATGCATCGTATATTTCAACATTGCCTTTGTGCCAATTAACTTTATTTTTGATTGACTCATCAACATACTCAGCAGGTGTTACAGTGTATTCCGGGGTATCTACATAAACAATCTGTGTTTCAAGTACTGCAGCACCGTTTTCATAATCAAAATTATAGTTGACGAGTGTATCCACATTATATGTTGCTTTAATTACTATAGTGCCTACGCTATTATATGTTACACAACCTGTCTTAGCATCAATCTCAGCTTTAGCTGCATCTTTTTCATCATGGTTCTCAATACTGAACACAAGATTGTCCACTACTTCGTCATTGCGGATTTCTTCCTTGACGCCACCGTCAACCGTGATAAACATTTTAACAACAGGTGTAAATGTATTATCTTCTTTATAGGTTATAACTTTATCACCTTCAATAGTGAGTGAAAGATCAACCCTTTGCACTTTAACCTCTACATTAAGCTCAAGCACTTCATAGTTAGCACCTCTGTCGATTCTTACTGTATAAGTGCCGGCATCCAGAATTGAGGTAACTGTGGGTACAACACTGAAGGCATCACCATTTACAAAATAAGTAATCTTATCTGTTTCTTCAGCACCTGAAACCTGTACGGCAGGCTCTGACATGTTGGGTCTGTAAACACCCTCAAAAGGCTTAACCTCAACGCCTGTGATAGGAGCCTTATTAACAGTTACATCAAATGCGCCAAGTTCGAGGTCGTTGTAATATTCATGAGTAAGCTTAACATAAACCTTATACTCACCTGCATCACATACCGTGGGTACATCCTTTGTATAGTTGATGCCGTCTGTACTATACCAGACAGTAAAACCTTCAGCAACAGTTACGTTTACAGCGTAGTTGCACTTTCCGTTATAAGTTGCGCCCTTTGCACCACCGTAAACAACAACTTCATATTTATCTGATTCAATATCTGCTCTGGCAACCCTTGCAGTATATTCCTTTTCAAAAACATTATAGTGTTCAGCTGTAGCTCTGATTTTGAAGGTTTTTGTTCCGGGCTCAGTAATAGTGTCGGGAACGGGATTCTCATTTGTAATTGTATGATATGTAACTCCGCCGTCACCACTATATTCGATTGTAATGTCCTTCTCGGGATTTCTTGTAACTGATGCAACTCTTTGTGCTGAACCTGTGTATTTATCGTTAAGGGGAGATACGAATATATCATCGCCCTCTACTAAATCGCCCTTTGTCATTACTGCATCAACGGAATCAACGAAATCCTTATGGCCTGCTCTTTCAACCTTTACCCACACTTTTTTGCTGTCTGAAGGATAAGTGAGCATTACCTGGCTTTCAGAAAATGTTTCTCCATCGGTACTGAAAGAAACAACATCTCCCTCAATTGTGCCATTAACCTTAACAGCCTCATAGCTTACACCGTCTCCTTTGAACTTAACGTTACAAGGAACAAGACTGATACCTGTAATCGAAATCTTTTCCATTTCGACGCTGAAGCCTTCAGCGGTTACTGTTACAGTTTCTTCAACAGACACATAGTTGTCAGCTGTAACCTTGTATTCGGCCTCAAAGGCTTCGCCGCTATTATTGAAATATTCAGCGAAAACATCGAATTCAACCTTACCGTCTTCATCTGTTGTTCCTGCCTGCTCTGCAAGACCGGTACTCTCAGCAGGCGTAACAGTTACAGTTGCTCCTTCAATGGCAACACTGCTGCCTGCTTTTTCTTTAACGATAACAGTAAACTTGTCAGCTGCTGATGCAACAACGCCGACAAATATAGGTAAATCGGTAGCTGTTATAAGCATAAGCAAGCTGAATGCTATCGCTAAAATTTTTGCAAATCTTGAATTTTTTGACATAAATTTCATGATTTTGCTCCCCTTTTCTTTTTTTCTGATTTATATGAATAGTTTTTACCGTTTGTTATACAGTGAAAACGGAAAGACAAAACTATCAAAAACAAAACTACAAACTGACCGACATTAACACTTATATCAGCCGTAACCATTATCACAAAAGCAACAACAGATAATATAAATGTAATATCAGAAACCTTTCCGAGCTTGGTTTTGAAAAAAGATATAATGCCGGGGCGTACTCCTTTTTGCTTCTTGTTTTTTTCTGCTTTTTTTCGTTGTGAATCAGCAAGCCACACAAAGCACTGTTCAAACAACAATCCAACCCAGAATGTTATGGATGAAGCAAAGATCAAAGCCTTTTCAGCACTGTCATTTTTCAAATCCAGTATACAAAAAAGTATAGGTAGAGAAGAAATAACCGAAAAAACGAGTGCGATTATAACTTTGCGTTCTGCGAATATTTTTTTCATTATCGTATTACCTCACTCGAATGAACATAGGTAATGTCCGCTAAAACAACAAAATCAGCTCTCTGTTGATAAACCGGCAAACTGTTTATTGAGGTCATATTGTGCTTTTCGGTATCAGATTCAGCTTTACGCTCCTCTGAAAGAGAAGTTGTTTCAGGTGCGGAAAATCCGTCGAATCTGTCCTGCGCTTTAATTTTTGAGGTTACCGAAGAAGTATTGTTAGAAGCTGTCTTCTCCTTCTTTGCGACGGGCGCTTCTTTCTTTACTTTAAGATCCGTTGAGGTAGTAGCTTCACCTGAACTCTTTTTACGTATCTTTTCGATAGCCTTACGTTTGCTGTTACCGTTATACTCGTTCAATACTCTTCGTATGTTCATTTTGAAGAACATTACAACTGAAACTATAAGCATCAGTATGGAGAGTGCAAGACCGGAAAAAAATATTATTCTGAAAATTTCATAGTTATTATTCACGTCTGCACCCCCTTAAAATTCCGTGTTAAGCTTAACAAGCGTTCTTGAAATTCTCTCGTTAAGTGCATTGATTCTTGTCTGCTGGAAGGTGCCCGTAACCGATTTGGTATCAGCATAGATGACATTTACCATATTGATAAGCTCCTGCTTATCAATATATTCAACAATATCTTTACATTCCGTGTCGATAATGTTGACTATTTCTGTCCATATAAGAATTTTGTAGTCCTCTTCCATGTTTTTTGCATAGTTGTAAAGCGTGCCGATTTCATTCCAGAGCTTTTCGTACTCGGCAGCTGCCTTGGAAACATGAGAAGCATCGTCAAACTTTTTGGCACTCTGCAAGCATTTTGCTATACTGCAAAACATCTCTGCCTCAGGATGGGTTGAAACTGATTCAGAAAACCATTTTGATGCCTCATTGTACTTATCCTTCGTTACAGTCTGGTAATAATAAAGATAAGCTTCACCGATTGCATAGCAGACATCCTCGTAGCCTTCAGGATCGCTTTTCTTGAGTTTTTCAAGCACATTCACTGTGGTGGTGTTATCCGAATGATCTTTTTTATCAATACCCAGCTTCAAACGGCTGAGTGCAATATGCTCTTCCGAAGTAAGGGTACCGTCGTCTATCATAAAGTCAATCATACCCTTAAAATCTTCCGTTCCGAGATATGCCTCTGTACGGGTCGGATCAAGAATAATTGCAGAATAATAATCGTTAACAGACTTGGCATTTGCAAAAAGATATTCATAATTCGACTTTTTTGCCGACTCAGCAGAGAAGTAACCCCAGACAGATACGGCAGCAAAAAGCACACTAAGAATGCAGCATGTTGCAAATTTTACAAGCTTTCCTCTGAGCTTTGCTCTTTCCGCTACATCGTCGACCATATAGTTTTCAAGGTCATAACGAAGCTCAGCGCACGACTGATATCTCATATTCGGGTCATTCTGAGTACACTTAAGAATGATTTTTTCAAGACCCGGTGAAAGCGAAGGGTCAATAGCTCTGATAGGATATATTTCGTACGGCGGTTCTCCCGGATTCATACCGGTGACAAGATGATAGATAGTTGCACCAAGACAGTAGATATCCGTTCTGGCATCAGTCTGTCCCATACCTCCGTACTGCTCGGGAGCAGCGTATCCTCGTGTACCGAGACAGGTTGTATCCTCAACCTTTGAAGCCTTGTGCTGTCGAGCGGTACCGAAGTCGATAAGAGAAATAGTACCGTCAGGCTTAAGCATTACGTTGGCCGGCTTCATATCACGGTATATGATTGCAGGCTCTCTTGTGTGAAGATATCCGAGTACATCACAAAGCATCTTTGCCCATTCAATAACATCAGCCTCAGGCTGTGCACCGAATTCTTTAAGAGCCTTATCCAGAGAGTTACCCTGAATGTAATCCATAATAATTATGAATGAATCGTCAGTATCTATAACGTCTACTATACTCGGCAGGAAGGGGTGATCAAGCCTTTTCAGAATATCGGTTTCAGCTACAAGACCCTGCTTAACCGATTCAAAGTCAAGAACACCGTCCTTGCGGACTTCCTTGACGGCCCATTGTTTGTTTGCTCTTTCATTCATAGCAAGATAAACAACGCTCATTCCGCCTTGTCCGACTTTATTGAGTATTTTATATTTGCCGTCAACAAGTGATCCAATTTCTAACATATAATCCCCCTTAATATGTTCTTATAAGCAGAACGGAAATATTGTCTCTTTCAGCCCGCTGCTTATTAAGCTCAATAAGATAACGGGAGTTTGCATTCATATCATCAACACTGAGAAGTGCTGAGGCATGAAATCTCTCATATATTTCATCAGCTGTAACTTCGTGTCTGAATCCGTCAGAGCACAGCATATATGTAGCGTTCTTCTTTGTATCACCGAAAAACATATCCGGATAAACATCTTCCGATGCACCTACACACTGAAGAAGCACACTGCGCCTCGGATCAGTTGCCGCCTGTTCAGGAGTCATTCTTCCTGCTTTTACTTCGCGTGCAATAAAGGTCTGATCTTCTGTAATCTGATGAATTGTATCAGAAATTTCATAAGCTCTGGAGTCACCGATATTCATAACATAGTATCTTGTTTCGGTAACAAGCATAACAACTATAGTTGTGCCAAGGTTAATACCCTGACCTGCACCGTAAGCTTTTATAAGCTCGTTTTGTTTTACAACTATACGTTCCCACTGACTTCTGATTTCATAATCCTGAATAGGAGCCTTACATAACTCAGGCAGCACGGTATACGCCCAATCGTTAAAAGCACAGATAACAGTAGTACTTGCAACCTCACCTTTTGCAAGACCGCCCATTCCGTCGCATAAAACGGCAAAGGCCATCTTTCCCTGACATGTATCAAACACTTTAACGGTCATACCGTCCTGATTTGTGTCTTTTACTAAACCTATATCCGTATTTGCACTGACCAAAAATTCCATGCTTTGTAGCTCCTTTTATAAAAACTGAAACCAGCAACCAGAATAAAGGAGGCATAAAGCCGCCTTTATTCTGTTGCTGTAGAGAATTTACTTATTTTACGAATTCAAATGTTTCGTCTGCAAGCATAATCTTATCGCCGCTTCTGAGCTCAATTTCCTGACCGGGACGAGCCTTTATTCCGTTAACGAAGGTACCGTTTGCAGTCTTGTTGTCAATAATATATGTATGACCGTTGCGAACAACAAATCTTGCATGCTCACGGCTGATGTTTGTGTTGCCGCCGATGCAATAATCTACTCTTGAACGCTCTCTGCCCACTGTAAAGTCTGCAGTGTTTACAGGAATACGCTCATTGTTGCTTGCTCTTACAAGTACACCGCCGTTTACTGACTGTGAAAGTACAGTTGTTTCGCCTGAGCCTGCACCGAGAACGGTTGTCTCGCCAATACCTGCATTAAGAAGAGATGTTTCGGGAGAAGCAGCTCTTGCAGGAGCAGTAACGGGAACACGGTTGGGCATTGCGGGCTGGGGCTGAGGCTGGGGACGAGGCTGAGGCTGTGCAGCTCTGGGAACTGAAGGAGCGGGAGCAGCTACGGGTGCGGGTGCAGGAGCTGCTTTTTTCTTCTTTGAGCTTACAACGATAAGGATGATAATAAGAATGATAACTACTGCAGCTGCACCTGCGATAGCGATAACCATAGGATCGAGACCTTCTTTTTCAGGCTCGGTATCTTCTTCCTTTTCAGTTGTTGCGGGTGCTACTGTTGTGGGGACTGTTGTATCAACAACAGGACCGGGAACTGTGGGAGCTATTGTAGTATCTTCAATTACGGGATCTGTGGGAACCGGGGTGATGGGGTCGGGATCTACAGGTGTATAAGGAATATTTACCATCTGAAGAACCTTAAGAAGCTCATCACTGCTGATAGCAAGGTTACGTGTGTCACTTGCCTGTGAGTTGATACCGATAACTGCACCGTTACTGTCAACAAGAGGACCGCCTGAGTTACCGCCTGTGATAAGAGCACTGCTCTCAACAAAGTTTACATTTTCAAACTCTCTGCCTTCAGCGTTTACAAAGGTTAAGTTTGAAACACTGTTTACTGCACCTGTTGTGATTGTTACATCATCAGCATCAAGATTCTTAACTGATGTAATTTCAACCATTTCTCCGGGGAAACCGAGTGCATAAACGGTTTCTGTCTGCTGAACTGTGCTGCTGGAACGAATCTTCAAGGGTGTACGGCCTGTAATCTTCTGCTCAAGGGCAAGAATTGCATAGTCGAGCTCTGTACTGGATCTTACAACAGTAGCTTTGAAAGTTACATCACGGTAAATAACAACTCTGATTTCAACACATTCTCTGAGCTCTGATGCACTACGTGGCTTTTCAAGATAAAGATTGGATTCTCTTGCCCACTCCACAAGGAAAGCATCGTCAATATAGTTTGCAACATGATCACATGTAACTACGTTCTGATCGTTGATAAGGAAGCCTGTTCCCATACCTAAGAACTCTTCAACTGCAAATTCAACATCTTTAAACCAGATCTGAATCTGAACAACGCCATTTTTAGCGTCCATTACAGCCTGATTAGCTGCCTGATTAGCAGCGCCTGCTGTTGTTGCCATGCCCATAAGCATGCAAGCTGCCATTACGATTGCGAGAAGGCCGCTTAAGAGCTTTCTCATTGATTTTTTGTTTTTCATTTTTACTCCTCCGTGGTAATTTTTTTGTGTAATAAACACATTAATAATGGGTGTGTTTTCGCAGAGTATTTTCCTTACAAAAAATGTCTGCAATTACATACGGAAATTATACATCCGTGTACATAATTTGTCAATAAAAAAACAAAAAAATGTCGAAAAAAGCAAAATACCATAATGCAGAAAATTATCCTCTTGATTTTATTACATCATTGTTATAAAATTCAGATATACTTCTATTTAAAGGAGCGGTACTATGCGAATATACGATATAATTGCAAAAAAGCGTGACGGGTACGAGCTGAGCGATGAAGAAATTGCTTTTTTTGTTAAAAAGTACGTCAGCGGTGAAATAAAGGATTATCAGGCTTCGGCTCTTATGATGGCTATATACCTCAACGGTATGAGCGACAGAGAAACGGTCACTCTTACTCTTGAAATGGCAAAGAGCGGTGATATGCTTGATTTAAGTGCTATTGAGGGTATAAAGGTCGATAAGCACTCAACGGGCGGTGTCGGTGATAAAACTACGCTGATTGTTGCTCCCATTGTTGCCGCTCTCGGCTGTAAGGTCGCTAAAATGAGCGGCAGAGGCCTCGGTCATACGGGAGGTACGGTGGATAAGCTTGAATCAATCGACGGCTTCAATGTTGCACTCTCCCCTGAGGAATTTATAGGTACGGTAAACAAAATCGGAATATGCGTAGTCGGTCAGACTGGAAATCTTGCTCCCGCCGACAAAAAAATATACGCCCTTCGCGATGCAACTGCTACCGTAGGGTCAATCCCGCTTATCGCTTCAAGCATTATGAGCAAGAAGCTTGCCGCCGGAAGTGACTGTATCGTACTTGATGTGAAATACGGCAGCGGTGCATTTATGAAAACGCCCGAGGATGCTCTTCTGCTCTCGGAAAAGATGGTTGCTATCGGTAAGGACGCAGGTAAAAAGGTACGTGCAGTGATTTCGGATATGGACACTCCCCTCGGCAAGAACATCGGTAATATTCTCGAGGTTAAGGAAGCGGTCGAAATTCTTAAAAGCGGTGCCGATTCAGACCTGACTCAGGTGTGTATTGCCCTTGCGGCAAACATAATTGTTCTCGCCTTCGGTACCCCTTATGATGAGGCTGAGAAAAAGGTGCTTGCCGTACTCAGAAACGGTGAGGCTTATAACAAATTCCTTGAAATGGTCAGAGCTCAGGGCGGTGACGCTTCTCTTATCGAAAACACAGAGAAATTCAGAAAAGCAAGGTACAGAAAGGAAATACTCTCCCCT
>JAZUAZ010000084.1:0-2455 GCA_045638245.1 Acutalibacteraceae bacterium
CAACAGGAAGTGAAAGCAGTAACGTAATGAGCATATACACTATTACGGTAAGGACGTTTCTTTCTGAAGTACCGAAAAGTCTCTGCATGATAAGATTTGCTCCGATAAAAACAAAGCCAAAGCCTATTCTTGCCACAATCATAGAAGCAGTGAAGCTCAGCGTCTCGCCGAGAATAAAGTGAACCGGTATGAAGTAGATTATACTTTCGACGATAATCTTCGGTATCTGCTCCCATATCATATTGATAAGCTTTTTAAAGGGCTTTTCGGGGATAAGATAAACGTAGGGATAGGTAAGCTCCTTTGCCCATCTGCCCGTTGCAACGGTGAGTGTAAGGGTATAAACCGAGATTATGAACACCGTAACACCATCAGGCATAATAAAGCTGTAAAGAGCAAGCATAACAGTTATCACAAGGGATATTTTATCAAGGATAAGCACCTTGCTTCTGCGGTTTTCGGTTTTATGCTTTTCTCTTATCGCAGAGGCTCCCTCGCCTTTTGCAAACCCGATTTTTCCAACCTTGATTTTTTTAGGCGTAAGTTCGGGAGCTTTTCCCTCCTTGGCGGCGTTGATTGCCGTGAAGGTGGTTTCTGCAGACATAAGCACGTCCTCGTAATAGTCGCCCTTCACCCTTGAAAGGATAAGGTAATAGGCAAGACTGAAAAACCCACCCGCTCCTATACCTATAAGAAGCTTTGACGTTTCACCCGATATGGCACCCTCAATACTCAGAGACACAAAGCCGCTTACAGGAAAAAGGTACATAACTTCACTTCTCAGAGCGGATACTGCCTTGACGATATCAAAGGAGCCGAGTAAATCCTCTTTTATTACTGCAAAAGCGGCAAAAAGGACAACTACTCCGTAAAAAACTGCCTTGCCGATGGCTGTTTTTTTATCCGATGAGCCGACCGCCATATAAATAAGTGTAGCTATCATCTGAGAAAACAGCGCCGTAAGTCCGTAGCCCACTGCTACAAGTATAAGCGTAGTATATTCAATGCCGTAGTACTCTCTTGCAAGGGTATACTGAAAGAGAAGGAATACGCCCAGGTAAAGGGATTTTCCAAGCTGCTGAAGCATACCGAAAAACAGTGCCGAGGCAGCCTTTATCGGCGAAACAAATATGAGATTGACATCCGCCATAGTGAAAATTGAACCGCCGTTTGAAAATCCGTTTTTCGCCACAGTTACAAATATCATAGCGTACAAAAGGGCAACTATGGCATAAAATTCGTCTATATTTCTGTAGCTGCCGTATATTATTTCCTCACCTGCCGACGGGAGAATCGTAACGGCTATTGCCGCAACAAACAAAAGGGCAACAATAAGCTTTGACGGTTTTCTTATAAATTGCTTTGCCTGATTTTTAAGCCTTGTTAAAAAAAGATAATCCAATGCGCCCATCATTCTGCACTTCCCTCTGAGGTTACCGAGAAGAAAAGCTCCTCAAGGCTGAATTCTCCGTCACTCTTTCTGCGGCAGGCCTTCACCCTGCCCTTTACCATTATATAAACACTGTCCCAATAATCCTCAACACTGTCTATCATATGGGTACTGATAAGCACCGATGCACCTTCGTTTTTAAGCTCACTAAAAATTTCCTTAAGCTGCTTTATGGCGTGAGGGTCAAGACCAACCATAGGCTCGTCGAAGATAACAACCTTCGGTCTGTGGACAAGAGCACAGCATATCGAAAGCTTCTGCTGCATGCCCTTGGAAAGCTCCTTGGCGAGGGTGTTCTTCTTATCAGATAATTCGAACCTTTCAAGAAGTCTGTCTCCGAGACCGTCATCAGACATTTTATAGGCTCTTCTGACAAACTCAAGGTGCTCTCCCACCGTAAGCAGGTCATAAACAGCAGGCATTTCAGGCACATAGCCGAGTATACTCTTGGCTGCAAGGGATTTATTATTCTCACCATTAAGAGTTATTTCACCCTCGCACCTGAGAAGTCCGCATACTGACTTGATAAGCGTGGATTTTCCCGCTCCGTTAGGACCTAAAAGAACAGCAATTTCCCCCGAGGGGATTTCTATACTTACGTTGTCGTTTGCAAGGATTTTGCCGTACCTTTTGGTAACATTTTTTACTGAAAGCATAATTTTACCTTCTTTTCTTTTGAATTATATTGATTTTAGCATATTTTTTTACTTTTGAACAGTGGAAAGTCAATATTTTCCTTATATGCACCACTTAAAGCAATAACCTTATCTATGACTTTTTATCAACACACTGTTGCTTTTACGGCTGTTTTGTGTTAATATGTATTTATCACAACAAGGAGATTTTTATTATGGAAAATAAACCCGACAGCAGAAGAGTCAGAATGACAAAAAAGCTTCTCAAGGAAAGTCTGATTGAGCTTATGAAGGAAACTCCCCTTCACTCAATTACAATAAAGGATATCTGTGACGGAGCAGACGTAAACCGCAGTACCTTTTACAGACA
>JAZUAZ010000085.1:0-2512 GCA_045638245.1 Acutalibacteraceae bacterium
GTCTGAAGAGCAATTTCTATAGTCTTTTCGATTGTTTCGGGAATGAGAATATCAGCAGTGTCACGTCTTGTGTGGTAGTAATCTGCGGGAGCAGGATCCATAGCAACGAAGGAGGCTGCTTTTATACCTGCCTGAGAAGCGGCGGCTGCATCTGTTGAGCCGAGAGGAATAGCACCTACGGGTACATCCTTACCGCACTTTGCGGCGGCGTTTTTGAGAAGCTCGCAAACAGCTTTGTCATTAGCAACGGTACCTGTCATATCTCTTTCGTAAATCATCATATAATCCTCGTCACGGATTGTATCGAAGCCTACGAAGATTGTCTCAACGCCGTCCTTTTTGTATTCGGGGTGAGCCTCAAAGAAAGCCTTTGAGCCGCGGAGGCCGCACTCCTCACCGCCTGCGAGAAGGCATACAACCTCAGTATTCTCGAAGCGGATATCGTTATCCGAAAGGTACTTCATAACTGCGGCGGAAACATAGCAGCCTGAAAGGTCGTCGTTTGCACCTTCAACGTACTTCTTTCCGTTTGTGAAGTTGAAAAGACCTGCATAAGCGGGAGCGAAGGCAAGCTGACCGAGGCTCATACCCTTCTTAAGCTTTTTGTTTTTGCTCTTAAGGTTAACAATTGCAGTAGCACCTGTATAAAGAAGACCTGCAATAGCGGGTACAAGAACAACATAGGAGCCGTTTGAGCCGAACTTATATGTATATGTCCACTCGGGAGCTGAGTCAGTGTGACCTGAAAGAATGATTCTGCGTTTTGTTTCGCCCGAAGCCTTTCTTACTGCGATAATATTGCCGCCCTCCTTTTCCTTGAAGAAGGGGTCGAGAGGCTTTTTGTAAAGAAGGAATTCGCCCACTATACCCGAGAGGGCCGTGCCGATAAGACCCAGTGAGCCGAGAGCACCCTTTTTGCATTTCGTTGCGGCGAAGATATTTGCGGCAGTTGCACCGTACATGCAGGCACCTGCAAGAGGTACGAAGGACATAAAAGCATCGGGGTTTACTCTGAAGCATTCACGCCATGCCTCGTCACTGTATTTTTTTATACCCTCGAGCATATACTTCTGAGCGTCGATGTCGCTCTGCTCACCGCAGGGGCGGGGACCGAAAGCACTGCAGATTGCCTTGATTTCGTCAACTGCATAGTCTCTGAGGTCAGCAATGCCTGTTTTTGCATTTTCCAATGTTTCCTTATAATTCACGGTTAACACTCTCCTTGGTTTTATTTTACCTGAATATTATATATCCGATGAAGAAAATAATCAAGAGCTTTGTGCATAAGTTGGCGAATGTAATTCGGAAAACTGTTTCGGATTACATTCTCTGACTTAATAGTCTTTTCAGAATTTTCTTACTCTCAGTGCTCTGTGGAAAATCGGCTTTTTCTCGCCCGCCTTCACCATTTCTCTTGAAAGAAGCTCTCTCATATTCTTTAGTGTATCGGCATAGGCTTTGTTGCCTGCAAGATTGTTCTTTTCATAAGGGTCATTTTTCAGGTCATAAAGATAATCGTCAAAATAATGTACCGCACCCGCCTTGAGAACACCTGCACCGAGTGCTTTAGCGGAATATTTCCATTCCTTTGTCCTTACGGATCTGCCTATATGTGATTCACTGATCTGAATAAAAACACAGTCCCTTTCAGGAGTATCGCACCGATTAACGGGCAGTATATTTCCCGAAAAATGAGGAGGTACGGGTATACCTGCGAGGCTCAGCAATGTAGCGGGCAGGTCTATAAGGCTTACAAGACTGTCTACGGTACTCTTTTTGCTGACTGCACCTCCGCCGAAAACAAGGGGAGTGTGTATACTTGCATCGTGACAGCTTCTTTTGTATTCAGCGTTTCGGGTTTTGAAATGGCATCCGTGGTCACTTGTGTAAACTATCACTGTGTTATCGTACAGTCCCTTTTCTTTGAGTGCTGCAATAAGCTCACCTACATTTTTATCGAGTCGGCTTATGGCGGCAATATAGTCGGGATATTCCTTTTGGTAATTGCCCTTAAGAAAACTTAAATCCTCTGGAATGGGATAATCCTTGTACTTTTCCCTGAGTTCGGTTGGTCCCTCAAAATGTCCTGAGCTGTTCTGGTGGTGGGGCTCAAGCTGGGATAAGAACATAAAGAATGGCTTTTCATCACTGCGGTTACGGATATACTCTGTTGCGAAGCCGTTTATGCAATCCGATCTGTAGCCCTCAAAGCTTATTTTGTTTCCGTTTTCATCAAAAACATATCCGTCATAGCCCTTTGATGTAAACTCAAGCACATCAGCGGCACGCCAGTATTTATATCCGCCCTGCCTTTCCTTCGGTACGGCAGTTTTTTCACAGTTGAAGGATGCTGTATCCGATGCAAGATGCCATTTTCCTATGTAGGCGGTATCATATCCGCTTTCGTTGAAATAATCCGCAAGGGTTTTATGCTCGCGGGGAAGTGATATTCCGTTTCTGAAGCAGCCGTTTTCCGTTGCATAGATACCGCTCTGAAGACAGGCGCGTGCGG
>JAZUAZ010000086.1:0-4245 GCA_045638245.1 Acutalibacteraceae bacterium
AAGGGTCTTTTCGGCAAGCCCACAACAGAAAACAATGTTGAAACCTTCGCTAATATTCCCGCTATCATCCGTAAGGGTGCTGACTGGTTCGCTTCAATGGGTACCGAAAAGTCAAAGGGTACAAAGGTATTCGCACTCGGCGGTAAAATCAAGAATACAGGTCTTGTTGAAGTTCCCATGGGTACAACACTCCGTGACGTTATCTACGAAATCGGCGGCGGTATCCCGGGCGGTAAGGCATTCAAGGCTGCTCAGACAGGCGGTCCCTCAGGCGGTTGTATTCCCGCTTCACTTATGGATACTCCCATCGACTACGACAACCTTACTGCTATCGGCTGTATGATGGGTTCAGGCGGTCTTATCGTTATGGACGAGGATAACTGTATGGTTGACATCGCAAAGTTCTTCCTTGACTTCACAGTTGACGAATCCTGCGGTAAGTGTACTCCCTGCCGTGTAGGTACAAAGCGTCTTCTTGAAATGCTCGACAAGATTACAGAGGGTAAGGCTACTCTTGAGGATCTTGATAAGCTCGAGGAGCTCTGCCATTACATCAAGGAAAATTCACTCTGCGGTCTCGGTCAGACTGCTCCCAACCCCGTTCTTGCAACACTCAAGTTCTTCCGTGACGAATATGTTGCTCACGTTGTTGACAAGAAGTGTCCCGCAGGTGTATGTAAGAGCCTTCTTTCATTCTCTATCGAGGCTGATAAGTGTAAGGGCTGTACTCTTTGTGCAAGAAAGTGCCCCGTAGGTGCTATCTCAGGTGCAGTCAAGCAGGCTCATACAATCGATACATCAAAGTGTATCAAGTGCGGCGTATGTATGGATTCATGTAAGTTCGGCGCAATTATCAAGAAATAAAGGAGGTACGTAAAAATGGAAAAAATGCTTAACATTAAAATCAATAATATTCCCTGCAGCGTACCTTACGGTACAAAAATCATAGATGCAGCAAGAATGGTAGGTATTGAAATCCCCACTCTCTGCTATCTTAAGGAAATGAACGAAATCGGCGCCTGCCGTTTCTGTGTTGTTGAGGTTGTCGGTGCAAGAAGCCTTGTTGCAGCTTGTGTATTCCCCATCGAAAGAGATGGTACCGAAATCTTCACAAACAGTGAAAAGGTACGTAAGTCAAGAAGAACAACTCTTGAGCTTATCCTTTCAACTCACGAAAGAAAGTGTCTTACCTGCGTAAGAAGCGGTAACTGCGAGCTTCAGAGACTTTGTAAGGAATACAATGTAGTTGAAGATGACAAGTACGACGGCTCAAAGCCCGTTTACGAGCTTGATACCTCAGCTGCTCACATGGTAAGAGACAACAATAAGTGTATCATCTGTCGCCGTTGTGTTGCTGCCTGTGACAATCAGGGCATCAGCGTTATCGGTGCAAACGCAAGAGGTATCGACACTCACATTGCATCACCCTTCGAGCTTCCTCTCGGTTCAACCTCATGTATCTCCTGCGGTCAGTGTATCGTTAACTGTCCCGTTGGTGCTATCTATGAAAAGGACGACACCGAAAAGGTATTCTCAGCTATCAGTGATCCCACAAAGCACGTTGTTGTTCAGGCTGCTCCCGCAGTACGTGCAACACTCGGTGAATGCTTCGATATGCCTATCGGCACAGACGTAACAGGCAAGATGTTTGCCGCACTCCGTCGCCTCGGCTTCAATAAGGTATTCGACACCAACTTCGCTGCTGACCTTACAATTATGGAGGAAGCAAACGAGCTTCTCGACAGAGTCAAGAACGGCGGCGTACTTCCCATGATTACATCCTGCTCACCCGGCTGGATCAAATACTGTGAGCACTACTATCCCACAGAGCTTGACCATCTTTCAAGCTGTAAGTCACCCATGCAGATGCAGGGCGCTATCATCAAGAGCTACTATGCTGAAAAGAACGGCATCGATCCTAAGGATATCGTATCCGTTGCTATCATGCCCTGTACCGCTAAGAAGTTCGAATGCGGCAGAGCAGACGAAGCAGGTGCAGGCTATCCCGACATCGACTACGTACTCACCACAAGAGAGCTTGGCAGAATGATTGATGCCGCAGGTATCAAGTTCACCGCACTTCCCGACGAGGATTGCGATGCTCCTCTCGGTCAGGGTACAGGTGCCGCAGTTATCTTCGGTGCTACCGGCGGTGTTATGGAGGCTGCTCTCCGTACTGCTGCTGAGGTTATCACAGGCAAGAGCCTTGATAATCCCGAGTTCCACGACGTACGCGGTATGGAAGGCGTTAAGGAAGCTAAGTACGACCTTGACGGTACTGAAATCAAGGTTGCAATCGCATCAGGTACAAAGAACGCAAAGGTACTCATGGATAAGGTTAAGGACGGCACTGCTGACTATACCTTCATCGAAATCATGGGATGTCCCGGCGGTTGTATCAACGGCGGTGGTCAGCCCGTTCAGCCCGCTTCAGTACGTAACACAGTTGACCTCAAGGCTCTCAGAGCAAAGGCACTTTATGAGAACGATGCAAACCGTCCTCACAGAAAGAGCCACGAAAACGAGGATGTCAAGACTGTTTATGCTGAATATCTCGGCGAACCCAACAGCCACAAGGCACACGAGCTTCTTCACACAAGCTACGTTGCAAGACCTATGTTTGATAAATAATGAAAAATGCACCCGCCTCGCGGGTGCATTTTTTTAGCAGTAAGTAGCAAGTAGTAAGGGGAACTACAGAAGATTGTTCTCACACGCCCGCAGGGCGTACCCTGGCTACTGACTACTTTAAAGGGACTTTTGTTTTTTTTGCAGCCTTTTATATTCTTTTTACCACCGCTTTATTTCTCGGCGGTATGCGCTCGTATTTCACATCGGGATAGCCTATTACAAGGCAGGTGACAGGGTCGTGACCGTCGGGGGTGTGGAGTTTCTTTGAGATTTTCGGCATAAGCTTAGCCGCAGCGATGAAAAATCCGCTGTAAAGCACGCCGAGACCGAGACTTTCAGCCATAAGCTCCATATATGAGGAAGCAAGGCAGGGAGAGGTTTTACCTTTGCCGTTGACAACAATCACGAGAGGCGCACCCTTGAAGAAGAAATGATCGTCAATTGTACTGTTTCTGATGTAGGCTGAAAGCTTGCCACCGATTTTCTGAGCCTTTCGGAAAACGGAGACTGCATCCTTCTCCAACTCGTCGAGAGAGTCAGTGATAACGGTGAAGGAGAAATCCTGAGCGTTGGTGCCCGTGGGACAGAATCTTCCCGCCTCGATGATTTTTGCGATATCCTCCTCGCTGATCTTTTTATCGGTGAATCGGCGGATTGAGCGACGGCTTTTCATAAAGGAGAGAAGCTTATCGCTGTCGATAATATCAAAAGACACCGGCTTTTCCTCGTTTATTTCACCGTACTTTGTAAGGGTGACAGCATTTACGGGGCAGATTGCATAGCAGTGACCGCAGAGGATACATTTTTCCGCATTGTATTGTGCTTTGCCGTTCTTAAGGGAGAGCTTTTCACTTACACAGTCTTTCACGCACTTTCCGCAGCCGATGCAGAGGTTTTCGTTGATAATTACAGGCTTCATAATGTTGCTCCTTTCGGGATAAATAACAATGGGTACATTATACACGAAAAATTCCGAAAATGCAAATAGGGGAGAGATATTTCTGCACTTACTGTTATGTACGATTGACAAAGAGGGGCGGTTTGTGATAAATTTAATAAGTATGGTAAAACAAAGGATGTCCGTGAAAAAAAGGAGAGAATTATGGCGATTTTTAAATGTAAAATGTGCGGTGGTACCCTTGAGGTTGGCAATGAGTCGGTGCTGACCTGCGAATACTGTGGCACAAAGCAGACCTTGCCTCGACTTGATGATGAACGTCTGGCAAATCTTTACGACAGAGCCAATCATTTCCGCCGTAACAACGAGTACGACAAGGCGATGGGCATATATGAAAAAATCCTTATGGATGACAGTACCGATGCAGAGGCTTACTGGTCACTTGTGCTTTGCCGCTACGGTATAGAGTACGTTGAAGACCCGGCAACACATAAGCGTGTTCCCACCGTGAACAGAGCGCAGTTTACCTCTGTTTTTGACGATGATAACTACAAGTCTGCACTGAAATATGCTGACAGCTTACAGAAGAGCTTATATGAAGAAGAAGCTCAGATTATCAACGGAATTCAGAAAAATATCCTTGCGATTTCGCAGAAGGAAGAGCCCTTCGACGTGTTTATCTGCTATAAGGAAACAGATGCAGGCGGCAGACGCAC
>JAZUAZ010000087.1:0-10914 GCA_045638245.1 Acutalibacteraceae bacterium
TGCCTTTTTGGGTCTTTCGGCAGGTATAGCCATAAGGAAAATCGCTTCACAGGCTATAAGCTTGAAAATGATATTCATTTCGGGTACGATTGCAACACACAGAAGGATTGAAAAGAAAACGTGCTTTACGTACTTCTTTGCGTTTTCCGTAATCCACTTTGTGTGAGTATCAAAGCGGTAGGAGTTTAGCTGGAAGAAGTGCATTGAATCGATAATATTCATTGTTGTTGCAAGAATGAATGTCACGGCACAGAACATAAGTAAAATAGTGTTGAGCATATAGATCTCCTTTCTTAATAAGGAATATTCATAAAGGATGAAAGAACTCTGCCGAACTGGTCACGGCATTCAAGGAAGGAGTAGTGTCCCGCACCCTCAAATTTCACAAGACCTGCATCGGGCATAAGCTTTTCCATTGTAAGAGCGTCCGAAAGGGGAGTAGCATCGTCGAGAGTACCCCAGACTAAAAGCGTAGGTGCCTTTACGTTGGGCATAAGGTCACACAAATCCTCGTTTACAACCTTTACGAGAGTCTGACGCATAATCGGTGAAGCGGCATTATAGTCCGCAGAGCCGTTTTTCTTGCGAAGATTTTCAAGCGCCTCAGGGAACATTTTCTGTACGGGAGCAGAGGAGTAGATGCCTTTTGTAGCCTTGTATATTTTCTGCTTTGTTTTCTGCTTGAGAGTTTTTTTAGGCTTTACGCCTGCGGCGTCGATAAGAACAACCTTTTCTATTTCAAAGGGAAGCTCTCTCGAGCAGAGCTTGATGATTACTCTGCCACCGAAGGAGTGACCCATAACGGTAATCTTTGAGGGAGAGTAGTCTTTTAAAAATTCGATAACGAAATCAACGTAATCGTCAACGCACCAAGGCTCTTTAGGCTCGTCGCTTTCACCGAAGCCGGGCATATCCATTGCGAGCACACGGTACTTCTGAGCGAGAACTGAAATCATATGCTCGTGAAGAGTGATATTACTGCCCCAACCGTGAAGGACAACAACGATATCGCCCTCACCGCGGTCAACGTAATTTATATTAAGACCGTTAACTGTTTTATTCAATCAGATTCATTCCTTCCGGGATATAATTCTGTTAATATATATACATAATAACCCATTCTAAATTATTATATCACAACGATGCGGTAAATTCTACCTCTTACGGGGATTTTTCCGTATTTTACAAAAAAATTTTTTCGGGTATTTATTTTTTGTCTTTTTGTGGTAAAATAGTAGGGACACGGCGAGCCGTGTCCGAGTAGTCAGTAGTCAGTAGCCGGTAGTCACGCGCCAACGCGTGAGGAAGGGGAAAGGTGTTACCCGCGGGAGGGAGAGTTTAATGCATCTGACAGTAAGGCTGCAGAAACCCTCCGACCTTCTGCAATTAAACCTTACGTTGGGCGAAATTTTTGTTTTTACGTTTCAATGAGATTTCAACCGTGGATACACTCGAGCCGCTCGGGCTCATACTTTGTCCGAAGCGACAAAGTATGCAAAACGCTTTCGGAGAGATAAGGAAATCCGAAAGAAGTTTCGCTGATACCACCCTTTGAGTTTAATAAAACTGAAAAGCCTGCTCCTTCATAAGGCTTATTCATTCTGCGGGCTCAACATTTCTCCCGTGTATTTCAACAACAACTCGGGAGTTTCACAGCTCAACATACTTGAATGTTTAATAAATACGCCCGCTTGGTTGTACTTGCCATTCAGTTTGTTAACTTGTCTACGGTTCACGTCATAAATCCAACCACCGTGTATTCCGACATTCGCTGACCGCTCACGCAGTGATTTTAATAAGAGAATTCCTCCGACCTTCTGCAATTAAACCTTACGGAAAGCAAATTCTTGCTCTTTGATTAAACATTCAAGTAAGCATCTATGTAAAATGGGTTAATTATTAAAGCTACCTCTGCGTAATAACTGTGAAAGAAAGATAAAGCATCTCAGCGGCCTGCGGCATTACTTGCTATTGCCGCTACCGCCTTTCCCGCTGCGGAAACAATAAACGAAGGGCATCGTCACCGAAGTGCTCGCAGTGCGAGATGAAGCGAGGTGAGGATGCTTTTGTCGCTCCGGACAAAGGATGTGCCATAGCGGCATGAGCGTATCCACGGCTGAAGCTTCATTGAAACATTAAGATGAAAAAGCAGTGCCTTACGGTCAGTCGGGCGGTGGAAGAAAGCGTGATAGACCCTCCCGACGGCTAGGCCGCCACCCTCCCTTTCAAGGAGTGCAAGGGATAGATATTTAACCCACGCGGCTTGAGCGCTACCACAGTTGAAGCCTCATTGAAACATTAGGTGAAAAATAACCGCTTACAAAAAGATGCTCATAAAAGCACAGAACCGATGCGGATAAGCCACATCGGTTCTGATATTTATTTACTTAGAAAAAACTATTCCGAGAAGATTTTTCATTACAGTGATAACCTTGAGGAATATCTCCTTCACCTTCATAAGCAATGAAAGGAAGCCGCCCGTACCACCGCTGCTTTCTTCATCCTCGGGCTCTGTATAGGTTTCGTTTACTTCACCCTGAGTTTTATCCTTACGGATTGCAAAACGGTCAACGCTTTCTACACCTTCTTCACTTACGGTGAAAGCATCAAAGTAAAGAACTCCGTCTACAATACGTACTGCAGAGAACATAGGAGAATCAACTGCAAGAATAGCCTCACCCCTGGGGAAGTACTCGTCTGTTACAGAGGGATCGTTCTGAAGGTAGGTCTTGACTCCGCAGGTACCTGAAATAACGTAGGATGTACCCTCGGGTGCTTCCTGAGTCTTATATACGTTACCGTCAAAGTTCAGATAAGCCTTTTCATAAGAGGTCTTTTCGTTGTTGATAAGAGAGCCTGTTCTCATATAAACGTGGTCGTGACCCTGGAAAACGATGTCAATATCAAGCTCGGGCATAAGAGAGCTGAGCTGCTCACGGATAGCGCATACATCATCATCCTTATAGTGTGAGCCCTGAGAATAAACCGCCTTATGAAGAACAACAAACTTCCACTGAGCCGTGCTTGAAGTCATATCCCTTGTGAGCCACTCAATCTGAGCGTCGGAAAGAGCTTCGTTTTCATCAAGGTCGTTGGAGTTGAGAACGGCTACGTGGGCGTTGTTATAGTCGAAGGAATAGTAAACGCCTGAGGTTGTGTCCTGCTCGGGTACGTTGGGCAGTACGAATTGATTTACAAGGGCGTTTGTTCCGTGATCCTCGTGATTACCTGATGCGGGCATCATATAGGTATCCATAAGGGTATCACTTGCAGTGTTGAACATATATTGCCACTGGGTGAAGTTGTCACCGTGGTCAACAAGGTCGCCTGTATTTATAACAAAGTCGGTTTCGGGGAAGGCACCGAAGGCTTCTTCAAGCACCGTAGCCCATGCTCTTTGGTACTGCTCCTCAGTCTGTGACTGGGGGTCTGCAACGTGAAGGAAGGTAATATTGTCACTGCCGTCTGCAGTTCTGATTTTACCTGTTTCGCTCCACCAACCTTTTTCTGCATCACCCACACGGTAGTAATAGGTTGCACCGCTTTCAAGGTCGGAGAGAGATACTATATGTCTGTTTAAGGTGAATTCATAGGGGCTGAAGCCTGCAATACCCAGGTCGATGCCGAAGTATGAACGGGTAACGGATTCGGTTTCGGTGCTGATTGTAAAGTCTGCGGATACTGTTGCCTTGCCTGAGAAAGCAGGTTCACTGTCGGCTTTATATATTTCAATATCGCCGCCTACTGTTGATTTTGAATACCAGCTTATATAAGCATCGGTTTTACTGTCCTCACCCATCGTTACGCTGATATTGGTGGGAAGACGGAAATCCTCTCTTGTGGGGATAACCTCAAGAGGCTCAGATGTATATTCGGCATTGAGGTCACCCTTTTCAACGGGGTTACTGTCTGTTGAGAAGTCTGCAAAGACGTAGGCTATAAAAGCTCCGGTACCTTCGAACTGGCTGTCGGTAAGGTACTTGCTGATAAGCTCCTTGTCGAGTACGTCATAAATATCCTTGTAGGGAAGAATCTCAAGGGCAAAAACAACGTCTACAAGATGCATATATGAGAAGTCATCCTTAAGAAGGAGTCTGAGACCTGAATTGAGGTTTTTACCTGCAATTTTTCCGAGACAGTCATCGTTGAGAAGGCGGTCAAGTCTGATTTCAAGCTTTGAAAGAAGCTCATCCTCAACAAGGTCGTGAAGGAGTATATCAACAAGGGTATCGAAAACAACCTTTGTGGTTTTACCGCTTGCAAAGCCTGCGATAACATCCTGCATGAACCTGTCGTCGGAAATATCCTCATCACCAAGACACCAGTATGCCATAGCACTGAGAACAGCATCGCCGAGAGTACCGGGAGCCTCTTCGTCACCGAAGTGATAATCCTCAAGGAATTTTGTGCAGGGATAATCCGAAACCTTTATTGATACGATATCGTTGATAAGACCTTCAACAAGGGCGTAAAGGTCGTCGGGATTTTTAACATAGAGATCATAAAGCTGACCTAAAAGGTCTTCTACAAACCATGCGATGTTATCGGCAGTGAAAATTTCATATCCGAAGACGGAAATGCCCTCGCCGATATAAGGCTCAAGGAAGGTACCGAGAAGCTCACTGAGGTTTATATCCATTGTTTCAAGGTAAGCGGAAATACTGCCTGCGGCGTTGATGTCGCCGAGAATATCGTCAAGAGCGTTTTTGACGATACCTAAAAGGAACTGTGTTGTATCCGCATAGCCGTCCTCGCTTGTGATGCCGCCATATGCAATAGAGAATGCGGCACTGCTGAATGTACCGTAGTCGTAGGTTACGCCGTCAAATGTATATTTTTCTGCAGCATCAAAGGCTACGGAAAGTGACTTCATTGAGCTTTCACCGTCGGAGAAGGAGGTGATTGTATTCTCACGGTAGGTGCAGGGGAAGGATGTGAGAGAAGCAGTTTCAAAGTCGTAAAGGGTTTCGCCCTCGTCATTGGTCACAGAGGAAATATCGTCAGTGTGAAGGTGACCGGTAAATGCATAATGGATGCCGTAGGAGGCAAGAGCCTCACCTGCATCAAGATAATCGTCAAGAATGAAGGCAGATGTAACAGAGGGTTCTATCTTCATGTGGGGAGCAAGGCTGTGATGAACCATAAGCATAGGTACCTTGCCTTCAGCATAAGCGCCCTCGGCAAGATTTTTTATCCAGAGCATAAGCTCATCTGAAATTGCGCCGCCTGTAACGGGAGCCTCAGGCTCACCGAAGGAATATTTGTTGGAGTCAACAACGATAAGGCGGTAGCCCTCGTCAAAGTCGACTGCGTATGAAAGACGTCCTGATATTTCATCGCCGTTATCCGCATATTCGGTGAATGCAAGGTCATAGCCGAGGTCGGCGTAAATCTCACGGAATTCATCTGCGGTGACGGAGCGGGTCTGCTTCTTTTCTCCGTCAGCGAAGGAAGCGGCATCGGAGCTGTTTATATCGTGGTTACCGTTGATAACGATAAATTCAACGCCGTATTCCTCCTCGGTCTCACGGAGAATTTCTGCAAGGGCAACGTGTCCCTCGTATTCACCGTCTCTTGTAAGGTCGCCGGGGATAAGTATGTACTCAAGCTCAGGATTACGCTTGAGCATAGTTTTAAGTGCAGTACGAAGCATTGAATCAGACTGATTGAAGAGCTTGAAGTTCTGAGAGCAGTACTCCTGCCATGCTTCACAGTTGTCACCTGTAAGGGAAGAGGGATAAAAATGTATATCCGTCAGTGTTGTGAAGCTGAGTGTTGAGATTTCGGTTTTTTCCTGTGAAAAAGCTCCGATGCTTACGCAGGAAATCAGCATAATTACCGAAAGAAGAAGAGAAATGAGTTTTTTACCTGTTTTCATATTGTATAAGCCTCCTTTATGGGGATATAATATCACAAAAAATTCTTCTTGTGTAGAAAAAATATGCAAATTGTGAAAAAATTAACAATATATACAAATAATAAAAACTGCTCCCCGAGGCTTGTTGCACTAAGGGAGCAGTATGCTTTTTGTATCCGTTTTTCCGTGGGGGGCGAAAATCAGTCCTTGATACCGAATTCTGCCTTGCCCTCGGGAGTATCTCTGTAATAGTGAGCCTTCCAGTTGGGATGGGGATTATTCTTCCATATTTCCTCTGCACGGGGTGCCCATTCCTTTGCGAACTTGTCGCACTTGCTGCAAAGCTCCTCTGCACTTTCCTCACGGACAAGGTTGGTTGACTTTGCGCCGGTTTCCTTGATGATTCTTCTCAGACAGTCGGGATTTTCAAGCATGGGACAGGGTCTTAAATGGTTTTCGTTGAAGGGCTGGTCGTGTCTGAATGCCATAAAGAGAGGATTGCGGAGGCCTTCAAGAATAGTATGTGTTCTTATATTAGCATCGGAGTAGTGGATGAATACGCAAGGCTCCATATCACCTGCAGAGTTGATGTGGAAGTAGTTTCTGCCGCCTGCGATACATCCGCCGGGGTACTCACCGTCGCTCTGGAAGTCCATAAAGAAGAGGGGCTTACCGGTCTTCTGGTTACGTACCTTTCTGAGCCAGTAGTACATATGCTCTCTCTGTTCGGGTGTGGGGATAAGGTCAACGGGAGCGTCGTGTCCGATGGGCATGAAGTTGAAATAAAGAGCAAACTTAACACCGCAGTCGATCATCTTATCAAGGAATTCGTCGCTTGTAACGGTAGGTACGTTGTCTCTTGTGTAGCATACAGAGATGCCGAAAAGACAGCCCTTGCTCTTAAGAAGCTCCATAGCCTTCAGGGCCTTTTCGTAATGACCCTCGCCGCGTCTTGCATCGCTGGAATTCTGGTCGCCTTCAACGGAGATTGCAAGAGTGATGTTACCTACTCTCTTCATTTCGTCGCAGAATTTCTCATCAACGAGAGTTGCATTTGTGAAGGCAAGGAATGCACAGTCGGGATATTCCTCGCAGATTTTTATAATATCATCCTTACGGATAAGAGGCTCACCGCCTGTGTACATATAAACATGGGTACCAAGCTCTCTGCCCTGCTTTACGATGCTGTGCATTTCTTCATAGGTAAGGCTGTTTTTGTGACCGTATTCTGCGGACCAGCAGCCCTTACACTTCATATTACATGCACTTGTGGGATCCATAAGCATAAGGAAGGGGATGTTACACTTGTATATATCTCTGTTCTTTCGTACTGCCTTAGTGCCCTTTACACCTGCACCAAGACCCATTGAGAGAAGAAGCTTTTTAAGAAGATCTCTGTCAATGTCTTTAAGCATACTCATAGCGAAGCGGTAGTATACATTATTATCGCCGTCTTTAACAGCTCTTCTTGCTGCTTCGATGCTGCTCTGGGGGAAGGTACCGCCGAGAAGCTTTTCGCCGAGAGAAATGAGCTTAAGGAGATTTTCCTCAGGATTTTTATCAACGTATTTAAGTAGCGTATCGAGGGTTGCGCCTACGGCTGCTCTTTCTGCTTTTTCTTTAATAGTCATCTATTTACACCTCACTGAAAAGAGTCTGAAAACTATATGTCACAATAATATATCATACTATAATAAAAAAGTCTATATTTTATATTTAAATAAATTTGAAATAAATGTAATATATTAGATTTTAGCCTTGTATTATGCAGAAAAAAAGTGTATAATTAGCCGATTTATTTTTTAGGAGAGCATTATGAACCAAAAAACAAAGTCCACACTGATGGCGTTTATCAGAGTTGCCGTTGCTATGACTATTTTTGTCGTGGCGGTTGTAAATTATGAAAAGCTCAAGAATATTGACGTACGTGCCCTTGTTGACGCAAGCACCAATATGATTATTGCTCTGGTTACAATCTGGGGTGTTTATCTTGTAAAGTCAGTACTCTTTATTATTCCCGCAATGCTTATATATGTTTCAATCGGTATGGCTTTCCCCCCTGCCACCGCCTGCCTTATAAGCCTTGTAGGTATTGTTCTTGAGGTTACGGTTACCTACCTTTTAGGTCTTTTCCTCGGCGGACCTTATGTAACCAAGCTGCTTTCAAAAACAAAACCCGGTAAAAAGATTCTGGATATGAAGCTCAATGAAAACTTCCCGACACTGCTTGTTATCCGTGCTCTGCCCGTTTTCCCCATCGACTTCGTAAGCCTTTTCTGGGGTGCGTCACGCTGCAGCTTTTTAAAGTACTTTATCGCATCTGTTGTGGGTATTATGCCCAGAGTAGTGCTGTTTACTATCATCGGTGACAGTATATATGAAATTTTCCCCATGCAGAAAATTGTTACGGTAATCATTATCGCAATCCCCGTAGGTTGTATCGTTTATCTTATCAGACACTTTGTGAAAATCAGAAAGCAGAGCGTCGGGGAATAAGTGAAACGAAGGATAGGCTTATCCGTGGGTGACCGCAGTGAGCCTGTAACCGAATATATGAAAAAACGCAAAGCACCGTACCTTTCAAAGGAAACGGTGCTTTACTTTTATTGAGAATCGGAGTAGGTATATTAAGACAGAATTTATTCTGTAAGTTAATAATACACCATTTTTTATGAATTTCAATATTTTGCCACATTTATTAAGAAAGTGTTTAATAAATGTTCATATAATAAGGTATGTTGCGGTTTTATTCGGCAGAGCTTTTACTGAGCTTTGAGATTACTGTTTTATAAACGAATATAAAGCTTGCAAGTGTAACGAGAAGGCTCATAAATTCTGCAATGGGGAACGCAAACCATACGTTGGTGACTTCGTTGGTTTTTGAAAGCAGGTAAGCGATAGGAAGAAGAACAACAATCTGTCTTGCAAAGGAAACAATTGTTGAGAAATAGCTCTTGCCAAGAGCCATGAATACGGCACCCAGATTTATGCTTACACCTGCGAGAATGAAGGATGTACTGATGATTTTCAGAGCGGGTACGCCAATTCCGAGCATATCTTCACTTGCATCGAAAAGACGTAGCATAGTTTCGGGCATAAGCCACATCAGAAGAGTACCTACGGCCATAACACTTACTGCGATAACACAGCTGAAGCGTACCGTTTTCAGAATTCTTTCCTTGTTTCTTGCACCGTAGTTGAATGCAATTATGGGGATAATACCGTTGTTGAGACCGAAAACGGGCATAAATATGAAGGACTGAAGCTTGAAATAAACGCCGAATACTGCAGCGGCAGTGGGGCGGAAGCCAAGCAGAATCTTGTTGAGAAGGAAGGTCATAATCGAGCCGATTGCAACCATAAGGATTGAAGGTACGCCGATTTTGTATATTTCAAGAATGAGTCTGAAATCAGGTCTGAACTTTCGGAAGCTGATTTTTATTTCCTTGTTGCACTTAACCTGAAGAATGTATCCTATAGCGAAGGCTGAAAACTGACCGATAACCGTAGCAACTGCCGCACCCTTTGCCTCCATACGTGGAATGGGACCGAAGCCGAAAATGAAAATAGGGTCAAGGATAATATTTATAATTGCGCCTACGAGCTGAGTTGCCATAGAAAGAGTGGTTTTACCCGTTGCCTGCATAAGTCTTTCCATAGTCACCTGACCGAAAAGACCGAGGGAGAACATACATACTACGCTGAGATAATCAATACCGTAGGAATATATGGCGCTGTCACTGCTTACCTGAGAGGAGAAAAAGAGCTTTGCGCCGAAAAGACCGAAAAGAAGGAACAGTGCACCGCTGAAAAGGCAGAGTAGCATACCGTTGGATGCAACACTGTTTGCCTTTTTGTAATTTTTTGCACCGAGGTTTCTTGAAAGCAGAGCGTTGATACCTACGCCGGTACCGGTTGCGACGCCTATCATAAGATTCTGGGCGGGGAATGCGAGGGAAACCGCCGTAAGAGCATCCTCGCAGATTTTTGAAACGAATATACTGTCAACTACATTATAAAGAGCCTGAACAAGCATAGATACCATCATAGGAAGGCTCATGGTTATAACAAGCTTCTTTATGGGCATAACACCCATTTTATTCTCTTTGAGCATTTTTGTACCTCCTTGATTTTTACAGTGGATATTATACCACTTATAAATTTTATTATCTACTCATATAGAAAAATAACATATTGAAAATACAGGGCGGATAATTTTTAATTTTGTGCAGTTTATATAAAAGGAGCCTCGGCAATACTTTTGTCTCTTCCTTCGGATCTCCCGCCCGCTACTAACCACTGCCTTCTGCTTTTTTGTCTTAATGTTTCAATGAGATTGCAACCGTGGTAACGCTCAAGCCGCGTGGCACTTCCTTTTGTCGGTTGTGACAAAAGGAAGCAAAAGCACGCTTTTGTGTGCTGATAGTCCGAAAGTACTTTCGCCGATGCCACCATTTGAGTTTATATAACTGAAAAATATTGCTCCTGCATAAGTTTTTTTCATTCTGTGGGCGAAAGGTTTCTCCCGTGTATTTAAACTACAACTCGAGAGTTTCACAGCTCAGCATACTTGTATGTTCAATAAAGAAACCCGCTTGAGAGTACTTGCCATTCAGCTTGTTAACTTGTCTATGTTCACGTCATAAATCCAACCACCGTGTATTCCGACATTCGCTGACCGCTCCCGCAGTGGTTTTAATAAGAGAATTCCTCCGACCTTCTGCAATTAAACTTTACGGAAAGCAATTCCTTTTTCCTTGATTAAACATACAAGTAAGTATCTATGTAAAATGGGTTAATTATTAAAGCTACCTCTGCGTAATAACTGTAAAAGAAAGATAAAACTTCTCAGCGGCCTGCGGCATTACTTGCTATTGCCGCTAAGAGCGCTTTGCATCCTTTGTCGCTCCGGACAAAGGATGTGCCATAGCGGCATGAGCGCATCCACGGCTGAAGCTTCATTGAAACATTAAGATGAAAAAGCAGTGCCTTACGGTCAGTCGGGCGGTGGAAGAAAGCGTGATAGACCCTCCCGACGGCTACGCCGCCACCCTCCC
>JAZUAZ010000088.1:0-5930 GCA_045638245.1 Acutalibacteraceae bacterium
AACTACACAGTGAGGATTACCGACACCGACACAGGTGATGTTATAGCAACCTCTGCCGATAGTGATGGGATAATCAATTATCTTTTCCTCGTCAAGAGTACAGGGAAGGTCAGCAGGATTGAAGGTGGGCTTACCCATATCAACCTCAACAGATACTACCCTACCGTTTGATGTGTATACCTTGACATTCTTTATACCTGCACCGGTTTCAACAGTCATTTCCTCTTTTCTTACGATATCCTTATCGTAAACCATCTTTGCCACACATCTGATAGCGTTACCAGCCATCTTACCCTCAGAACCGTCACGGTTAAAGATACGCATTCTGATGTCAGCTACATCTGAATTTTCTATGAGACAGATACCGTAACCGCCGATACCTGTATGTCTGTCACAGAAATTAATACAAAGAGATTCGGGACAAGTGATTTCACCGTTTCTGTTATCAATGAAGATATAGTCATTACCGGTACCCTGCATCTTTGCAAACCTGAACTTATTCCTCGTCCTTCTCATTGCATTGATATCAATAAGCTCTGTATTCTGCTGAGTATAGTTACTAGCCATAATATCAAGCATTGCATTCGCAGTATCAAGTGATGTGAAGCAAGCAATACCAAGCTGTAAGGACTTTCTTCTGAGAGCAATGAAATCATCCATTGTAGCATCGAAAAGTACGCCTGTATAAAGAATGAAGTTTATTTTTCCGCTTTCAAGAAGCTTGAAGCAGTAGTCACTTTCTCTGATACCCTTAACGTATGTTACATTTATACCAAGATTTACGATAGCTCTTGCGGTATCCTTTGTAGCGTAAATTCGGATACCAAGGTCATCCATCTTCTTTGCAATTGAAACAATTTCATCAAGGTCGTGCTCATCAACACTGAGAAGCACGCCAAGCTCGTTGCTGCCTGCAGTAGGCTTGATATCAATACCTGATGATGTGAGAGCCTTGAAAAGTGACTCATTGAGAGTTTTACCGATACCGAGCACTTCACCTGTTGACTTCATTTCAGGGCCAAGGTAACTGTTAACATCGTTGAGCTTTTCAAATGAGAATACGGGAGCCTTAGCTGCAAAGTACGGAGGCGCCTCATAAAGACCAGTACCGTAACCGAGGTCAGCAAGAGGTGTACCTGTCATAACCTTTGTCGCAAGGTCAACCATAGGAACATTTGTAACCTTACTGATATAGGGAATAGTTCTTGAAGCTCTGGGATTAACTTCAATAATATAGAGCTGATTTTCGTAAATAAGATACTGGATGTTAACAAGACCCTTTGTACCGAGAGCGAGAGCCAACTTCTCTGAGCAGTCAACAACAGTTTCTGTCATCTTATCTGTAAGTGAGAAGGGAGGATAAACTGCAATCGAGTCACCTGAGTGAACACCCGCACGCTCAATATGCTGCATAATACCGGGAATAAGAACATCCTTACCGTCGGAGATTACATCAACCTCGATTTCGGTACCTGACATATACTTATCAACAAGCACGGGGTTTTCAATACCAGTTGAAAGAATCTTCTTCATATATCTTTCAACCTCGGCATCGTTATGAACAATCATCATATTCTGACCGCCGATAACATATGAGGGACGGAGAAGTACGGGATAGGTAAGTCTGTTTGCAGCCTCAAGAGCCTCTTCAAGAGTCATAACGCCGCATCCCTTGGGACGAAGGAAGCCGAACTTTTCAAGAAGTGCGTCAAACTTTTCTCTGTCTTCAGCGGTATCAATACCCTCCTGAGAAGTACCGAGAATTTTAATGCCGTTATCGTCAAGGAACTTTGTAAGCTTGATAGCAGTCTGACCGCCGAAAGCAACAACAACACCGATGGGCTTTTCAACCTCAATAATGTTCATTACATCCTCTTCACAAAGAGGCTCAAAGTAAAGTCTGTCTGCAGTATCATAGTCGGTTGAAACGGTTTCGGGGTTGTTGTTTACAATAACAACGTCATATCCGAGCTCCTTAAGAGTCCATACGCAATGAACTGATGAATAGTCGAACTCGATACCCTGACCGATTCTGATAGGACCTGATCCGAGAACCATAACAACAGGCTTGCCTGAACGCTCATAGCGTCTTGCCTCACAAGCCTTATCATAGCTAGAATAGAAATAAGGTGTTGTGGCGCTGAACTCTGCACCGCAGGTATCAACCATCTTATAGCTAGCCTGAAGGTGGAATGCAGGGTCAAACTTGCAGAACTTGGCAAGGGTCTTATCTGTATAACCGAGCTTCTTAGCTCTGAGATAGGTATCCTCATCGATTTCCTTGCCGCTGATTTCGTTTTCGAAGTCGGCAAGATTCTTGAGCTTTGCAATGAACCACTCATCAACTGCAGTGATTTCGTGGATTTTTTCGATTGAAACGCCTGCCTTGATTGCCTCAAAGATTGTGAAGATACGTCTGTCATCAGCAATATCAAGCCTTTCAAGGATATCAAGGTCACTGATAGGAGCGGCATTGAGTGAATCAAGTGAAATTTCTGCACCTCTGATTGCCTTCATAACGGCATTTTCAAAGGAGTGACCGATACTCATAACCTCGCCTGTAGCCTTCATCTGTGTGCCGAGCTTTCTTGATGAGCCGAGGAATTTATCGAAGGGCCACTTCGGGAACTTACCAACAACATAGTCAACACTGGGTTCGAAACAAGCACAGGTCTTTCCTGTGATATCATTGAGAATTTCGTCAAGATTATAGCCGAGTGCAAGCTTTGTTGTCATCTTAGCAATAGGATAGCCTGTTGCCTTTGAAGCAAGAGCTGATGAAGGTGAAACTCGGGGATTAACTTCGATAACGGCATATTCAAATGACTCAGGATTAAGGGCAAACTGACAGTTACATCCGCCGACAATCTTAAGAGCTGATACGATATCGAGCGCAGCCTGACGAAGCATTGAATATTCCTTATTCGAAAGTGTAAGTGCAGGAGCACAAACGATACTGTCACCAGTGTGAACACCAACGGGGTCGAAGTTTTCCATTGAACAGATTGCGATTGCATTACCTGCACTGTCGCGCATTGTTTCAAATTCAATTTCCTTCCAGCCCTTGATATATCTTTCAACAAGAATCTGTGTAATAGGTGAAGCATCAAGACCTGTCTTAGCAACAAGACGAAGCTCCTCTTCGTTATATGCAACGCCGCCGCCTGCACCGCCGAGCGTGAATGCAGGACGGATAATTACGGGATAACCGATTCTGTTTGCAATTTCAACCGATGTTTCGATATCGTTTGAAATATCCGAAGGAATGCAGGGCTGATTGATTTCTTCCATTGTATTACGGAAAAGAAGTCTGTCTTCAGCCTTATCAATTGCTTCAACATCAGTACCGATAAGTCTTACGCCGTGAGTCTGAAGGAAGTTTTCCTTCCAAAGCTGCATAGCAAGAGTAAGACCAACCTGACCGCCGAGACCGGCAAGAAGTGAGTCCGGCTTTTCAATTTCGATAATTCTTTTAACTGTTTCAGTTGTAAGAGGCTCAAGATAAATTTCATCAGCAAGAGCCTTATCTGTCATAATTGTTGCAGGATTGGAGTTAACGAGAACAACATTAACGCCTGCTTCCTTAAGCACACGGCAAGCCTGAGCGCCTGCATAGTCAAATTCGGCAGCCTGACCGATTACGATGGGGCCTGAACCGATAACAAGTACTTTTTTTATGTTTTTATCAAGCGGCATATTCTTCTCCTCCTTATGCTAATTCAACAAGTGTGCCTACAACCCACTCCTCAGAGGGTGTGAACTGTACTGAAAATTCTTTATCGCTGTATCTGATACCCTCACATACGCCGTCATTCATATTCTTATGTGTTACTGTACCCTCTTTGAGAGTCTCTGCATCAACAGCATAATTGAAGTTCTGGCTTGTAATGAGAGTTCTTTCTGTACCTACAACCTTTGAAGGCTGATTTCCGCCGTGATGTCCGTGATGAAGCTTTACGATTTCTGCCCCGTGAGCCATAGCCATAAGCTGATGACCAAGACCGATACCTACCATCGGAATTTTACCTGAAAGCTTTGCAATTTCACAGGCAACCTCTGCAATTTCAGCAGGATTTCCGGGGCCTTCGGTAACGTAAAGCACCTTTGCACCTGTTGCAAGTATATCCTCTGCCTTAGTGTTATAGGGAAGTACGGTAACCTTGTATCCTTTATCCATAAGAGCAATTTCTATATTCTTGCTTGAACCAAGATCAAGAACTGCAACCTCACCCTTTACTTCGCCCTTCGGTGCATATACACTGATTTCTGAAGCTGAGGTACTCTTAACTGCGTTAACAATCTTAAAATCTGCAATTGTTTTCAGGTCGGCAGGAATTTCGTCGCAGATTGCCGCATTTGTGATACCGCCATTTCTGATAATTGTTGTAATTTCACGGGTATCAACGCCGTAAATACCGGGAATATTTTTATTTTTAAGGAAGGTATCAAGGTCATATTCGCATCTGAAATTTGACGGATAGTCACAATATTCTCTTACTACATATCCATTGAGTGCAGGCTCACCTATGAAATCCGATTCAATAATACCGTAATTTCCGATAGCAGGGAAGGTCTGGACAAGAATCTGACCGTAATAGCAAGGATCTGTAAGTGTCTCTATATAGCCTACAACATTCGTTGAAAAGATAAGCTCACCCACTGCACATTTATCTGCACCGAAAGCATATCCTTCAAATACTGTTCCGTCCTGAAGGACGAGATAACGTTTTTTCATTTATGATACCTTCTTTCTGTTTTTTTCAGTTCCGAGTAGGGCAATCAGCCCGATATTATCCCAAAAAGATGAGATATTTATTCTGTGTAGCATTTAACAAGTACTGCCTTCTGAGCGTGGAGACGGTTTTCAGCCTCGTCAAAAATCTCTGCTGCATGCTCTTCAAGTACCTTGTCAGTGATTTCCTCACCTCTGTGAGCAGGAAGACAGTGAAGCACCATCACACCTTCGTTTGTAACGGCTACAACATCATCGTTAATCTGATATGACTTGAAAATCTTCTGTCTCTTCTTGGCTTCGCTTTCCTGACCCATTGATGCCCAAACGTCAGTGTAAAGTACGTCAGCACCCTTTGCAGCCTCAAGAATATTCTCAGTTATAAGGAGGTCGCCGTTTTCCTTGGCCCATGCAACAACGGTTTCATCAGGCTCGTAGCCCTTGGGACAAGCAATTGCAACCTTCATACCAACCTTGATACATCCTACGATAAGACTGTTAGCCATATTGTTACCGTCACCGATGTAGCAGAGCTTCTTACCCTTTAAATCCTTACCCTTGTACTCACGGATTGTCTGAAGGTCTGCAAGCACCTGACAAGGATGACAGAAGTCTGTAAGGCCGTTGATTATAGGAATAGAGCCGTACTTTGCGAGAGCCTCAACCTCGGACTGATCGAATGTTCTTATCATAATACCGTCAAGAAAACGTGAAAGAACTCTTGCAGTGTCCTGTACGGGCTCACCTCTGCCTATCTGTAAATCCTTCGATGAAAGGAAGAGGGCCTGTCCGCCGAGGTCATACATACCTACCTCAAAGGAAACTCTTGTTCTTGTGGAGCTTTTTTCGAAAATCATACCAAGAGTTTTTCCCTCAAGGATATGATGCTTTATACCTGCCTTCTTTTCAGCCTTGAGCTTATCGGCAAGGTCAAGACAGCTGAGAATTTCTTCCTCAGACCAGTCGAGCAATTTTAAAAGATGTTTCATTTGTTTTTACTCCTTTCGGTACACTGTGCTTGGAGCATTAGCGATGCTTTGATATATGCACATAAATTCTTTAAATTATATTATACTAAAAGCATTCTTATTTTTCAATATTTTTCGCATAAAAATACAAAAAAATAACGGGCAACAATACGTTACCCGTTAAAAGAAAAAATAAAATCACAAGCAAATAAATCAATAGGAGAAAAAGT
>JAZUAZ010000089.1:0-4500 GCA_045638245.1 Acutalibacteraceae bacterium
TCCGTTACCGCTGAGGATATAATCCCTGCCGTTGAAAGAGGCTTCGGCTTTCTTTCTGAGGAAAGAGGCGTTAAAATTGAAGCAGATGCCGATGCGGTACGTCATATTGCTTTTTCCTGTGGTGGCGATGTAAGAAAAGCACTCAACAGTGTTGAGCTTTGTGTGCTCAGTACTCTTCCTGACGAAGAGGGTAAGATACACATAACAAAGGAAACTGCAGACGAGCTTACACAGAAAAGCTCGATGAAGTATGACAGAGAGGGCGACGAGCATTACGACATTCTCTCGGCTTTTCAGAAGAGTATGAGAGGCTCTGACCCTGATGCGGCTCTTCACTACCTTGCGAGACTTCTTGAAGCGGGAGATATGCCTTCGGCAGTAAGACGTCTTATGGTCTGTGCCGCTGAGGATGTAGGGCTTGCCTATCCGATGATAATACCCATAGTCAAGGCGGCGGTTGATACCGCCCTTATGGTAGGACTTCCCGAGGCGAGAATACCTCTTGCTGATGCGGTTGTGCTTGTGTGTAACAGTCCTAAGTCAAACTCGGCATACCTTGCCTATGATGCGGCGGCAGCAGATATAAGAAGCGGCAAGTCGGGACCGATACCACGTCAGCTTCAGAATATGCACTATGACGGTGAGGACAATAACAACAAGGGTCAGTTTTATAAGTACCCCCACGATTATCCCGACCATTTTGTAAAGCAGCAATACCTTCCCGATGCGATAAAAAACAAGAAGTATTATCAGTATGGGGATAATAAAAACGAGCAGGCGGCAAAGCAGTATTGGGACAAAATCAAATAATTCCCGCAAAAAATATGCAGGAATTTTCTTCAGTAGATGTAATAACCCTGCAATTTACACGGAGGTACAATTATGTTTGAAGCCTTTCTTATCTCAATGATTATACTCCTCGTTGCACCCTTACTTATCAGCCTTCTCTCCTTCCCGAGAAAGAAAAAGCACAGTGCCGATGAATATAAGCTCCGTCTCAGACAGAGTATTGTTACATTGTGTATGATACTTCTTTCAACAGTGCTTAATATACTCCGCTCACAGACAAACATAAAGGCTTTTTCGTACATTGCCGTTGCAGTGACCGTTGCCGCGATGGTTTATTTGATTGTTTCCCAACGCTCGGAGAAGAAAAAAAGCCGATAAAATTCCGCGGATAATTTTTATCCCGTTTTATCCCACGACGGCGCGTGACTACCGGCTACTGACTACTGACTACTAAAAAAGGCATCCCGAAGGATGCCTTTTTTCTTACCACTTATTCTCAACGTATTCACAGAAAGCGTACATATCCTTGATTTCGAGCTTTGTGCCGTCATCAAGAGTAACATCACCGTTCCAGATACCGTGAACCTGATGGGTGTGCATTCTTGCAATACCGAGGTTCATATCTGAATGATGGTCGAAGGTGGGCTTCATTGTAAGGTTGAAGCGCTTGTCCTCGGAGATAAATACCCAGTCCTCCATAAACTTGTCGGGCTTGGGGAAGGTCTCAACGTCAACTGCGCCGAATTTATGCACCTTACCGTCATAGAAGATACAGGTCTCTGTTGCATTGCTCTCATCACCGATAGCCCATGTGATTTCAAAGCCGAAGAGCTTCTTTTCACCGTTCGCATCAGTAACGTACTGTGAGCCGCTGCCCCAGTACCATACCATCTTGTGAGGTGTATTTACACGGCCCCAGTCAAGTGAGCAGAAGGTGTTATCCTTGCTGAACTCGTAGGTCTTGTCTCCGTCCTTATAGAAGCCCTTACAAGGCATACAAGCCTGCTTTGTTGTCATAAAGTACTTCGTGGGATCACCTGCGAAGGGAAGTACGGTAGTGATGTTTTCAAGTCCGGGCATAATATCCATTTCGAACTTACATTCAACAGTCTTGCCCTTGAGAGCCATTCTGAACCAGATGGTTCTTGTAGTTTCCTTGGTGTCAAAATCAAACTCTGCCTTGCCGATTGTTGCTTTGAAGCGGTTGGGTACGTCGCCCTTGAGAGGAGGAAGATACTTCTTACCGCCGAGGAAAAGCTGAGTTGCATCAACGATAACCTTACCTGCCTTAAGGTCGATAAGCTTACCTGCAACATAGCCGCCGATACCGATATTTGCAAAGCTGAGCTGTACCATATAATTACCGTCAGCAACCTGATAGAAGTCCCATTCCTTTTTGCTCATGGGGCTTCCCTTTTTTACATAATTTCTGTTGTAATCAAACACATTGTGTCTTGCCCAGCCCTTCGCAAGAAGAGTTCCGTCAGGCGAAAGAAGCGGTGTTGCCTCTGTGTATTCTGTCTGCTTTGATTTTTCCTTCCAATCCCAGAAGGGCACATAGGTGCGCGGTGTTTCACTCATAATTATTCTCCTTTGCTGTTTTCTTTTCCTTATTGTAATGCTTTTTTCTCAGGATTGCAACGGTTTTGCAAAAAATTATGAAATATACTCTTTTTAATTGGCTTTTCTTCTTGTTATAGCCGCAAAACTGTGATATACTGAAATGTAAATTAGAGCAAATGAGGACAAAAATATGATAAAGAAAGAAAACAATCTTCTGACACAGAAAACACTTTCATCCTTCACTCAGATTGATGATAATATCTGGTCGCTTGTTTACAAAAACGACTACGGTCTTGACGAGCTACTCGGAAAAGGTGTCGGCTCAATAGGAGAGGCTGTACTTTTCCTTCAGAAAAAGCTTCATACCGCAATCATGCCGAACCCCACCCACGGTGGCTTCGCCTGCTCAACCTTCAACGCAAAAACCCCCGAAGGACAGTACATACTCGGCAGAAACTTCGACTACAAGAAGGCGCCCTGCACCGTCTGCTGGACTTCACCCGAAAAGGGCTACAGAAGTGTTTCAATAATTGATACCACCTTCTTTCTTCACGGAACAGAGCACTTTTCACTCAAAAACTCCAAAAAACACTACCGTGTACTCGGCGCCCCCTATATGGCCATGGACGGAATCAACGAAAAAGGTCTCAGCATAGCCGTACTTGAAATCAAAACAAAGGCAACAAAGCAGGAAACAGGCAAAAAGCCTATTATTACCACAGTTGCCATCCGTGCCGTACTCGATAAGTGTGCAACCGTCGATGAGGCTATTGAGCTTTTCTCAAAGTACGATATGCACGATTCTCTTTTCATCAACTATCACTATCAGCTTGCAGACGCTGAGGGCAACAGTGCAATCATCGAATACGTTGACAATAAAATGCACGTTATCCGTCAGGAAAAGAAGGACGATAACCTCGCTCTTACCAATTACTTCCTCACTGAGGGCGGCGACAACCATGACGGCAGAGGCTATGACCGCTACAGCCGCATTAAAAAGACTCTCAGACAGAGTGACGGTATCATCACCGAGGACGGAGCCATGACACTTCTTTCAAAGTGTGTGCTCGATTACAAGCATCCTCTTCTCAAGCATCCTGTTATAACCCTCTGGAGTGCAGTTTACAACTGCAACGAAAAAAGCATACTTTTGTGTGCCGGTATGGACTATGAAAAGAAGTACCGGTTAAGCCTTGACAAGCCCGGCGAAATTTACGCCGTAGAATAAATATCAAAGGAGACTACTATGGATAACTTTGCAAAAAGATTTGCTATTGATGCTTCCCCCGTGGCAGCAGAAGGACAGAGCTTCATAAGAGGCGACGTAAGATTCACCGTTATTACCCCCTGCCTTCTTCGTGTAGAGGTTCAGAAAAACGGACTTTTCTGCGACGAGGCTACACAGAGCGTATGGTTCCGTGATTTTGATGCGGCAAAATACGAAATCAAGGACTCCGCTGAGGAAATCGAAATCAAAACAACTAAGGCTAATTACCTCTATTCACTCAAGCAGCACAAAATGCTCCGCATCAAGCTTCGTGACGGCAGAACCGTAACCGACTATAAGAGCGGCAACCTCAAGGGTACCTGCCGTACTCTTGACATCACTGCAGGTATCATCACCCTCGGTGACGGTGTTTGCTCAAAGAACGGTGTTGCTATTCTCGACGACAGCGATACCCTTGTAATGAAAAATGATGGTACTATCCTTCCCAGAGATAATAAGGAAAGCGATATCTACTACTTTGCCTACGGTAACAATTACATAGGTGCTACAACTGACCTTTACAAGCTTACAGGCAAGGTACCCCTTATCCCCCGTTATGCTCTTTCCAACTGGTGGAGCCGCTATAAGGCATACACTCAGGAGGAATACCTCACCCTTATGGATAAATTCAAGGAGGAAGAGGTACCAATTACCGTTGCTACCGTTGATATGGACTGGCACTGGGTTAACATCAAGGAAAAGTTCGGCAAGGACAGCCACAAGGTTTATCCCCACCGCAACTTTATGGAATATGTTTACGATGTATGGTCAACAGGCTGGACAGGCTACAGCTTCAATACAGACCTTTTCCCCGACCCCGAAGGCTTCCTTAAAAAGCTCAAGGATGACGGCTATCACACCACCTTCAATATTCATCCCTC